>JAEWDJ010000255.1 GCA_023390155.1 Actinomycetes bacterium
GGGCGACGCGGTCCGCGATATCGTCGCCGTGATCGGCCGCCGGCTGGACCTCCCCGTCGCGGCGGTCCCGGCCGACACGTTCGGCCCCGTCGGCCCGATCTTCGCCGTCGACCAGCCGTCCTCGAGCGCCCGCACCCGCGCCGAGCTCGGCTGGAGCCCGACGCACCCGAGCCTGCTGGAGGACCTGGAGAACATCGAGCGCTGAGGCGGCGGGCGGCGCGGCCCGGGGCGCTCGTCCCTGTGGTAGACACGGGGGATGAGCGAGCCCACGGAGCCGCGCCGGACCGACGCCCTCGCCGCCCGCATCCGCGCCCGGGGCCTCCCCGCCGCCGTGGCGACCATCGCGCTCGAGGGAGGCGCCGCCGTGCACCCCGCGCTGCGCGGCCACACGGACGCCGTCGACGCGCGAGGCTGGGCCGTCGCGAACCGGCACCCCGAGCTGGTCCCCCTGTGGACCTCCGGCGCCGTGGTCACCCTCGCCGCCGGCGACGGCAGCGTCTCGCGCTGGAGCCCCGAGCTTCCCGACGAGCCGCTACACGCGTATGCCGATCTCGCCGAGGCCGTGCGCGCCCTCCTCACCGACCTCTGGGAGCTCGACGACGACGACACCGGAGCGGGCGACCGCCGGGCGATCGCCGAGGCGCTTCTGCGGCCGGACCAGGTGGCGGCCGCGCTCGTGCCGGTGGAGCGCTGAGGGCGCGACCGCTATCGTGACCTCGTGGAGCAGGGCAGTCGAGCGGTCGTCCCCGACCGGCGTCTCGCGCTCTATCGCTCCCGTTTCCCGGTTCACGTGCGCTGGGCCGAGGTGCGCGAGGAGGATCCGCGGGCCTTCCGCACGGCCGCCGGCGGCGCGCTGCTCATGCCCGTCGCCTTCGTCGCGACCGTCGCCTGGACCTGCCTGACGTTCGAGGTGCCCGTCGCCGTGGAACTGCCCGGGTGGCTGGAGGCCGCGCGCGGCCTGCTCGTGGTCGCGCTCGTGTTCGCCGCGATCCTGCTGTGGGTCTTCGCGGTGACGATGCTCTCGCTCCCCGCGGACGCCCGCCGGGCGATCGCCCTCCGGCGGTTCGGCGCGGCGAACGACCTCGCGTTCCAGCGCCTGAGCGCGGCGCCGCCATCGCTCGGCATCCTCTTCGCCGAGGGAGGCGAGGGAGGCGCGGAAGCCGCGGGAGCGCCGACCGCGCGCCGGCCACGAGGCGCTGCGGAGCCGGCTGCCCCGCCCCGTTTCCGAGCGGAGTTCGCCCTCACCCGCGGCGGGACGTTCGACGATCCCGCCCTCCGGATCGCGGTGGCCACCTCGACCGGCGGGCGGAACGACCCGGCGGCCCCGCGGCACACGTTCCGCTTCCTCTCCGCACACCTCCCCCGCCCGCTGCCGCACCTGATGATCGACTCGCTGCGCAACGGCCGGCTGCGGACGATCCTCCCGGGCGCGCAGCGGCTCTCCCTCGAGGGCGACGTCGACCGTCACTTCGCCGTCTACGTCCCGGCGGGCTACGAACGTGATGCGCTGCAGTTGCTCACGCCCGACGTCCTCGTCTGCCTGATCGACCACGGCCGCCGGTGGGACATCGAGGTCGTCGACGACCGTCTCGTCGTCGCATCCCGCGCCTCCGGTCGCCGCTCCGACCGGACCGAGGTGCCGGCCCTGCTGCGCTTCGCCGAGCTGATCGGGGCGGAGCTCGGCCACCAGGCGACGACGTACACCGACCCGCGGGCGGGCGATCCGCGGACGCAGATCGACATCGCCGGGCGGCGCCTGCGCCGCCGCTCGGGCGCGTGGGTCGCGGCGGTAATCGCCGTGGCGGTCGCGGCGATGCTGGCGTTCCCGCACCTCCTCGGCTGGGTGCTCGACAACACCTGACGCGCGCGAACGCCGCGGAGGGCGCGAACGCCGTCGAGGCCGCGCATGCCGCGCTCCGGGAGCTTGATACCCTCGAGGAGTGTCCGGCACGGTGCCGGAGCGGTCGCGGAAGGCGATCCGGGCTGAAAACCCCACGACCCCTTCCACCGATCGGACCGCTCGGCCATGCCCGCTTCCCCCTCCACCTCGCCGACCCCGCGTGTGGCGCCCACCCCGCCGAACGACCGGCTCGACACCCGGTCGACGCTGGTGCTCGTCACCCTCGCCGCCGCACAGCTGCTGGTGATCCTGGACACCACGATCGTGAACATCGCCATCCCTCAGGCCGCCGCGGCCCTCCACCTGAGCTCCGAGGGACGGCAGTGGATCATCACCGCCTACGCACTCACCTTCGGCGCCGTCCTCCTGATCGGGGGCCGGATCGCCGACTACTGGGGCCGCAAGCGGACGTTCCTCCTCGGAGTCGTCTTCTTCGCCGTGGCGTCGCTGCTCGCCGGGCTCGCCGTGAACCCGACCATGCTGATCGGCGGTCGCGTGCTGCAGGGCGCCGGCGCGGCGCTGATGGCACCCGCCGCCCTGTCCCTGGTCAGCGTCACCTTCCCCTCGGGACGCGCGCGGAACACGGCGTTCGGCGTCCTGGGCGGAATCACCTCCAGTGGCGCCGCCGTTGGCCTGCTGCTCGGCGGCGTGCTCACCGAGTTCGTCGACTGGCGGTGGTGCCTCCTCGTCAACGTCCCGGTCGCGGCCCTCGCGATCGTCGCCGCCGCCCTGGTCCTGCGGGAGAGCCGGGCCGATTCGCACGGCCGACTCGATGTCGGCGGCGCGGCGACCATCGCCGTCGGCCTGGGCCTCCTGGTCTACGGCTTCACGCTCGCCGAGCACGGGTGGGTGGAGGGCGGGGCCCTGCTCTTCATCGGCCTCGGTGCGGTCTTCCTCGCGGCCTTCGTCGTCATCGAGCTGCGGGTGGCCGCGCCGCTGCTGCCGTTGCGGGTGGTGCTCGACCGCAACCGCGGCGGCGCGCTCATCGTGCAGACCTGCGCCGGCGCCACGATGGCGACGGTGACGCTGTACATCACCTTCCACCTGCAGCTGGTGCTCGGCTACGCGCCGCTCGTCGCCGGCCTCGCGACGCTCCCCCTGGCCATCGCCATCGGCGCGGTGATCCCGGTGCTGGTGAAGCTCGTGCCCCGCACCGGCCCGAAGCCACTCCTGATCGCCGGACCGATCGTCGCGGGCCTCGGCGCCCTGCTGCTCGCCCGCGTGTCCGTCGGCGGCTCGTACGCGGGCGAGGTGCTCCCGGGACTCCTGGTGATGGGCGCCGGGATGGCGGCGATCTTCGTCCCCGCCCAGAACATGGCGCTCTCCCGCGTCCGCCCGCAGGACGCCGGGGCCGCCGCGGCGGCGGCGAACGCGACGAACCAGATCGGCGGCGCCATCGGGCTGGCGATCCTCACCAACCTCTACGTCGCCGGATCGGGAGGCGGGCGCTCCCTCGACGCCCTGGTGAGCGGCTACGAGGCGGTCTTCATCGGGGGCGCCGTCGTCATGGCCCTCGCGGCCCTCGCCGGGATCTTCCTCATCCGCAACGTCCGCCTCGACACGCCCGACGCCGTGGACCGCGCGCCCGCGCTGCACTGACGGAGCCGCTCCGGCTGTCCCCGGCAGGGCCACGACAGCTCCCGCCCGGCGGACCTACCGTCGAGTCAGCTCCCGCACACCACGGTCGAAAGGACTCGTCATGGAGGATCTTCGCGGTTCCGCATCGCAACGGCTCGCCCAGCTCGGGGAGGCCCGGGCCACCGGCGAGGCGACCGAGGAGTGGCTGTCCCGCCAGCTCCTCACCGCCCTGCGGGAGATCGACGCCTTCGAAGCGCTGGCGGACGCCGACCGCGATCGTCGCGAAGACTACTGACGCGCCGGCCACGGCGTCAGCACGCACGGCCGAGCGCACGGCCCTCCAGGCGTCCTCACCGACCTCGCCCCGGTCCACGGTCCGCTGAGCCGCCGCCGGCCCCGCCGCCGGCCCGCGTGGTACCGGGAGGGTCACGACAACCGCGCATCCGACCCCCTAGTGTCGGTGGCGCAGACCCGTTCGAAAGGAAGCGCCATGCCGACCCACACCGAGAAGATCCACGCCCGCCTGAGCGGAAGCGGAGTCCGCGCACCTCGCGACATCACGTGGGCGGAGTTCGAGTCGTTCTGGAAGGAAGTGGCTGACGAGGTCGTCGAGGAGAAGGGCGACCGACTCGCCGTCACCATGAACGGCCACCGTCAGGTCTTCCGCCGCCAGCACGACGGCCTGGTGTCGATCGAGGATGTGGAGCTGGCGCGGCACCTGCTCGCGGCGCAGGCGTAAGGGGAGCCGGCGCACGGGCCGCGGGCGTTCGCGGCCCCTCGAGAGGGGTGGCCCAGCCGCATGCGGCCGTGACGGCATCCGTGGTCTACTGAGACCGTCACGGCGACTGCCGCCGACGCCCCGATCGAGCAAGGACTGGAATGAGCATCGCCACGCCCGCACCCGACCGTAGACCGAGCCGCCGACGGCGGGTGCTGGCGGCTGCCGTCGCCGCCATCGTCGCCACCGCCGCCGCCATCCTCGCGCCCGGCGCCGCGGCGACGGCCGACACCGTCGTCGCGACCATCCCGGCCGTGCCGTCGTCCGGGACCATCCACAACTCCGTCCTCTCGGCGGACGGCTCGCGACTCTACGTCGTCAGCCTCACCTCGATCACGGTCGTCGACACGGTGACCCGCACAGTCGTCGCCTCGACTCCCGTCGCGGGTGGCTTGGTGGGGGCGGTGCTCTCCGGTGACGGATCCACGCTGTACGTCACCGACCAGACCCCCAACAACCGGGTTCTCGCCTTCGACGTCACGACCCTGGCGCTCATCGCGACCATCCCCGTCGGGCCGAACCCGATGAGCATCGTCCTCCGCCCGGGCACCGGCGAGCTCTGGGTGGGAACCGTGAACTCGTCCGCCGGCAACCCGAACGTGTATGTGATCGACACGGCCACGAACACCGTCGCGAGCTCGTTCGCCACCGCCTCGGGCATCCGCGCCATCGCCTTCACCCCCGACGGCACGCGCGCCTTCGTCGCGCACGCCAGCCCGAGCGTCTTCAGCGTCGAAAGCGTCGACGCCACCACCCGGACGGTGAGCGCCACCATCGGCTTCCCGGCCTTCGGCACTCAGCCCCAGGGCCTCGCCGTCTCCCCCGACGGGAAAACCCTGTACGGCGCCGGTCTCAACGGCGCCCTCTACGAGATCGACACCACGACGAACGCGATCACCGCGACCGTGCCCGTCGGCTCCGCCACGAACGCGGTGAAGGCCACGTCCGAGGGACGCCGCGCCTACGTCATCAGCACCGCCGCGGCCACGCTCTCGGTCGTCGATCCCGCCGCCCGCGTGGTCAGCCAGACCGTCGCTCTGAGCGGCACCCCCAAGTCCGTCGTCATCTCCCCCGACGACAGATTCGCTTACGTGACGGTCGGCAGCACCGTCGACGTCGTCTCGCTGGACACCTTCCCCGCGATCACCACCGCCACTCTCGCCGGTGGCACCATCGATGCCGCCTACTCCGCCACGGTCGCCGCGACCGGTACCCCGGCCCCCACCTTCACGATCACCGCCGGAGCCCTCCCGGACGGCCTGACGCTCGAGACAGCCACCGGCGCGATCACCGGCACCCCGACCGTCGCCGGCGACTTCACCTTCACGGTCACCGCCTCGAGCAGCCCCAGCGGCATCGCGTCGACCGCGACGAAGGAGTACACGCTCACGATCGCGGCGCTCGTGCCGACGGCGCCGATCGATCTGACCGCCACCGCAGGCACCAGCGCGATCGACCTGGCCTGGGTCGAGCCGTCCTCCGACGGCGGTGCCCTGCTCACCGGCTACCGGATCGAGCGTGCCACCGCCGACGGCGCGTTCAGCGTCCTCGTCGCCGACACCGGCAGCCCCGGGACCACCTACAGCGACACCACCGCGGTGCCCGGGACCACGTACCGCTACCGCGTGAGCGCCCTCAACACCGCCGGAGCGGGCGCCGCCTCCAACGTGGCCGCGGCTGCACTGCCCGCCGTCGCCGGACCGACCCCGACCCCCACGCCGTCCGCGTCCGTGCCCGCCTCGGTCCAGGAGGCCGGACTGGCCCAGACCGGCAGTACCCTCCCGGTCGCCCTCGGCGGAGTCGCGCTGCTGCTCCTCCTCGGCGGGGCCGCGCTGGTCGTGCTGCGCCGGCGGAAGACGCGCGGCGCCGAGTGAGGCGTCAGAGCTGAGCGGAGGGCCGGTGCCGGGAGGCGCCGGCCCTCCGTCGTCCTCGCACCCGTCACGCCAACAGCGCCAGCGGCGACTCCAGGAGCTCCGTCACGGTCGCCAGGAAGCGGCCGGCGGCACCGCCGTCGATGATGCGGTGGTCGCAGGTGACCGTGTAGCGGAGGCGGCGGCGGACGGTGAGCTCGCCGTCGGCGAGCGTCGGGACCTCCTGCACACCGCCGACGGCCAGGATCGCGCCCTGCGGCGGGTTGATGATGGCCGTGAACTCCTCCACGCCGTACATGCCGAGGTTGCTCACCGTGAACGTGCCTCCGCTCATCTCGTCGGCGGTGAGGGCGCGATCGGCGGCGCGCTGGGCGAGGAGTCGGGTCTGCCGCGCGATGGCCGAGAGGCTCGACACGTCAGCGTCGCGCACGACGGGGACGACGAGGCCGACGGGCGCATCGACGGCGATGCCGATGTCCACCCGACCGTGCAGGAGGGTCTGCCCGCCGTCGTCGGGAGAGTAGGAGGCGTTGAGCCCGGGGTGATCGCGAAGCGCGAGGGCGACGGCTTTCACCACGAGATCGTTGACGGAGATCTTCGCGCCGGCGCGGGCGGCGTCGTTGAGGCGCACGCGGAGCGCCAGCAGGTCCGTGACGTCGGCCGAGGAGGTCGCGTGGAAGACGGGGACGCTCGTCGCGCTCTCGGTGAGCCGGGAGGCGATGGCGCGGCGGATGCCGTCGAACGGGACGCGGGTGACCGGCGCGTCCGTGGGCGTGGATGCGGACGGTCCGGCTGCCGGGGTGGATGCGGGTGCCGCGACCGATACGGGCGCGGTGGCCGGGAGGGACTCGGGCGCGGGCGCCGCCGGCTCGGCGGCGTCGGCGAGCGC
>JAEWDJ010000260.1 GCA_023390155.1 Actinomycetes bacterium
GGTCTCTCCCCTGGACGCGACCCCCGTCCCGATCCCCTGACCGCGCTCCCCGCCGTCCCGCCTGCCGCAGCGCGGGGCCCGGCCTGCCCGACGTAGGCTGGACCCCGTGCGGATCGGCGTCATCGGAGCGGGAGCGATCGGCGGCGCCGTCGCGGCGCTGCTCGACCGCGTGGGGCACCTCGTCGAGGTGACCGCCCGCGGCGACCACCTCGCGGCCATCCGCCGGGACGGCCTCCGGCTCGACGGAGGATGGGGCTCCCACACGGCCCGGGTGGACGCCGCCGAGACGCTCCAGTCGACGCCCGAGCTCGTCTTCCTCTGCACGAAGGCCCAGGATGCGCGGGCCGCCATCGAGGAGAACGCGCGCCTCCTGGGCGGGATCACCGTCGTCGTGGTGCAGAACGGCCTCGCCGGGCTGCGGCAGGCCGCGGAGCTCCTGCCGGGCTCGGACTGCGTCGGCGCCCTCGCGCTGTACGCCTCCAGCTACCTCTCGCCCGGCCGCATCACGGTGACGACCACGGCCAACACCTACCTCGGCGCCGGCGACGGGCCTCCCCCCGAGTCCGCGGTCGCCGCCGCGAGGATCCTCGACGCGGCGATGCCGGCCTTCGCGGTCGAGAACTTCACGGGGTCGCAGTGGACCAAGCTCATCGTCAACCAGGTGAACGCCATGCCCGCGATCACGGGGCTGAGCGTTCAGCAGACCCTCGGCGACCGAGGCCTCCGCGCGATCGTGACCGCGAGCATGCAGGAGGCGACCCGCGTCGGCTTCGACCGCGGCGTCCGCTACGGCAGCATCCAGGGCCTCGACGACCGCATCCTGCGCTTCGTCGCCCGGGCTCCGCGGTGGGCGGCCCAGGCCGTCCCGCTGCTCATGAAGCGCCGGATGGGCGCGACCCCGAACCCCGGATCGACGCTGCAGAGCATCCGCCGCGGGCAGCGCAGCGAGATCGACTACCTGAACGGCGCCGTCGTCGCCGAGGCCGCGGAGCTCGGCCGGCAGGCGCCCGTGAACGCGGAGCTCACCGCGCTCGTGCACGAGGTCGAGCGCTCGGGCGCGTTCGTGCCGCGCGACGCGGTCATAGACCGGCTGCGGCCGCTGCTCTAGCCCGCGCGGGGGACGCGGCGCGGCAGCGCGGGGTCGGTCTCGTCCACGAGCGCGCCCGCGTGCGCGGCGGGGTCGGCGTCCGCGACATACGCCGGGTTCTGCGGCGCATCGACGAGCAGGACGGAGGCGTTCCATTCGTCCCGCAGACTCGGCCGCAGCAGGAACTCGCCGTCGAGCACGAGCACGGCGTCGGGACCCGCGCTCAGCCACCGGCTCTCCGCCGGCGCATCCCGCGCCTCGTCGAAGGCCGCGGTCTGGAAGCCGGCGCTGCCGCCCAGCCGGAACGGGTCGATCAGCACGCGCCGGAGGGTCACCTCGTCATAGGCGCGGCGATAGTAGCTCTCCACCGTCTCCGGGCCGAGCCGGGTGCGGTCCGCGCGCGAGCGGTGGAAGCCTCGCATCGACGCACGCACGACGTCCGCGCCGGCCTCGTCGAACACCGCCGCCAGACCGTCGGCGAAGGCAGTGCCGCCGGGCCCGCCGTCGACCGCGACGATCACGCGGCCCGCGCGCCCGTCCTGCCGCAGCTCCCGCGCCAGCTCGCGCAGGAACAGCACGCGCGGCGTCGGAGGCAGTCTCATGCTCCGAGCCTAGGCGGCCGTCCGCTCGAAGTCACGCTCCCCGTCGGGCTCGGCTACCTCCTCCGGCACCTCCGCCGCCGGTGACGGCCCGCGGCGGCGGCGCGGCGCCGGCAGCACGACCAGGGCGGTGCCGGCGAGCGTGATCAGCAGCCCGACGCCCAGCATCGGGGTGAGCGCCTGACCGAGGAACGGCACGGCCAGCACGGCGGTGAACGGTGGGATCAGGTTGCTCCACGCGCTCAGCGTCGCGCCGGTGTGATGCCGCAGCATCTGGCCCAGCAGCCACATCCCGAGCACCGAGTTGACCAGTCCGATCCAGGCGAGCGGGAGGAGCGCCTCCGCCGTGAGCGGGATGCCGACCCCGCCCGTGAGCTCGGCCGCCACGAACGTGATCGGCGCGGCCACCAGGAACTGGATCGCCACGCTCACCCAGCTGTCCACCCCGTGCAGCCGCTTGCGCTGCAGCAGCGACCCGCCCGCGTATCCCACCGCGGCGCTGAAGGCCGCGAAGACGCCGACGGGCCCGCTCGGCACGCCGAGGTGGTCGGCGAGTGCGGCGGCGACGCCGACGAAGCCGAGGACGACGCCGACGAGCCGGCGGCCGCCGAGCTTCTCGCGGAGGACGGGGACCGCCCCGATCGCGATCATCAGGGACGAGCTCCCCGCGATGAGGGAGGTCAGCCCGGCCGGCATCCCGAGCCCCATGGCCGTGTAGTTGCCGCCGAACTGCACCACCTGGATGAGGAGCCCCACCGCCAGCACGGGCCACCACTGCCGCCACCCGCGCGGCCACCGGGCCCGGCGCAGGGCCACTACGACGAGGACGACCACCCCGGCGATCGCGAACCGCCAGAACGTCATGGCGAACGGCCGCATGGCGTACAGCCCTAGAGCCCCGGCGATGTATCCGGAGCCGTAGATGGGCAGGAACAGGACGGGCAGGACGCGGGGCCACCAGCTGTAACGGTTCACAACGTTACGCTCGCACGCCCGCGGGTAACGTGTCAAGCCGTTACACTGTCGGCATGGCAGAACTCGACTTCGTGTACAACACGGGAGCCGCGTGGACGGACCTGCTCGGCACGCTCCGCTACCCGTACGTCGAGGACCCGCTCGAACGCCTCGACACCCCGCAGCGCCTGGCCGAGTGGCTCGCAGCCGTGGGTCTCGCCCCGGCCGTCCCGCCCACGGAGGACGATCTCCGGCTCGCGCGCGAGACCCGCGAGGCGCTGCGCACCCTGGCCGACGGGGCGCTCGGGATCCC
>JAEWDJ010000269.1 GCA_023390155.1 Actinomycetes bacterium
GTGCCTGTGGAGACGGGCGGCGGGGTCGTCGGCGGCGAGACCGGCGGCGAGCTGCTGCTCATCTTCGACACCGGCCAGCGCGAGCAGTTGCCGGTTCCCGTCGCCGTCAACCTCGGCCGCGCCCCCGCGGGCAGCGAGCAGGGCGACCGGCTGGTCGTCGTGCGCGACCCCGAGCAGACGGTGTCCAAGACGCACGCGCGGCTGGAGCACTCGTTCTCGGGCACGTGGATCACCGACAACGGCTCGACGAACGGCACCGAGCTCCTGGACGAGACAGGCAGCTCCCGGCGCCTCGCACCGGGCGTGCGGACCCTGGTCGAGGACGGCGTGCGCGTCCAGCTGGGCAACCGCGTCTTCACCATCAGCAGACTTCTCGGAGGTGCGTCTTGAGCGCTGGTCCCCGGCTCGCACCCCCGCGCGTCCCCGGCGGCAAGATCACGGTCCAGGCGCCGCCGGAGCTCGTCCCGAGCGAGAGCGGCGGCCTGATCACGTCGCTGCTGCCCATGCTCGGCAGCATCGGCGCGATCGTCATGGTCACGATCTCGAACGCCGGGCCGACCGGCTTCATCACCGGCGGCATGTTCCTGCTGTCGTCGCTCGGATTCGTCGCCGTGAACGGCTGGCGTCAGCGGTCGCAGCGCACCTCGCAGGTGCTCGGCAGCCGGCGGGAGTACCTGGCGTACCTCGGGGAGCTGCGCGAGACGGTCCGCACCGCCGCACGCCAGCAGCGCCGCTACGGCAACTGGGTCAGCCCGGCACCGTCCGCGCTCCCGTTCATCACCGAGGACCGCACGCGCGTCTGGGAGCGCGTCGCCTCCGACGACGACTTCCTCCTCGCCCGGATCGGCGTCTCCGACCAGCCGCTCTGCGTCACGCTGGAGGCGCCCGAGCTGCCGCCGCTCGCCCAGCTCGACCCGGTCGCCGCCTCCGCCGCCCATCGCTTCATGCTGACGCACGAGGTGCAGCCGCGACTGCCGCTCGCGGTGCCGCTGACGGATTACTCGCGCGTGGAGATCACCGGCGGCGACGAGAACGCCGTGCGCTCGCTCGCCCGCTCGATGCTGCTCGGGATCGCGACCATGCAGTCGCCGGACGACGTGCGCATCGCGGTGCTCGCGGGCGAGGGTCAGCTCTCGCAGTGGGAGTGGGCGAAGTGGCTCCCGCACGTGCAGTCGGTCCGCGTCGAGGACCGGCTGGGCCCGGCGCGCGCGATCTCCTCGTCCATCGACGAGCTCGCACGGATGCTGCCCGCCGACCTGCGCGAGCGTCCCCGCTTCTTCCCGGGCGCGAAGGTCCCGCCGCACGTGGTCCTCATCGTCGACGGCGGACGGGTGCCGGCCGGGGATCCGATCCTCGGCGGGGACGGCGTCGCCGGTGTGACGGTGATCGAGCTCCCGACCCGCTGGGGCGCCCTCGAGGACGCGGACGTGCTGCGCCTGGCGCTCCCCGGCGATCCGGCCGCGACGCCCGACCGCGCCGAGGCCATCGACCTGCAATCGGACACGCGGGTCTTCACCCCCGACACCGTCTCGATCGTGGAGGCCGAGGCCACCGCACGCCGGCTCCTCCCGCTCTACGCTGGCCCGGTGGCCGCGGTGGAGGGCGGCACGACGCGCAAGCAGCTCGAGCTCGTCGAACTGCTCGGCCTGCCCGACGTCCGCGAGGTGGACTTCGACCGCGCCTGGTCGGGCCGGCTGGAGCGCGACCGCCTGCGGGTGCCCATCGGTCAGGACACCGAGGGCGGGACGCTCGTGCTCGACCTCAAGGAGGCCGCGCAGCAGGGCATGGGACCGCACGGCGTGCTGATCGGCGCGACCGGCTCCGGCAAGTCGGAGGTGCTCCGCACCCTGGTGCTGGCGCTCGCCCTCACGCACTCGCCCGAGCAGCTGAACTTCGTGCTCGTCGACTTCAAGGGCGGCGCGACGTTCGCCGGCATGGCGGGGATGCCGCACGTGTCGGCCATCATCACGAACCTCGGCAGCGAGCTCGCACTCGTCGACCGCTTCCAGGACGCCCTCCAGGGCGAGGTCGTCCGCCGCCAGGAGCTGCTGCGCGCCGCCGGCAACTTCGCCAACGTCTCCGATTACGAGAAGGCCCGCCGCAACGGCCGCAGCGACCTCGAGCCGCTGCCGGCGCTCCTGATCGTCGCCGACGAGTTCTCGGAGCTCCTGGCCGCCAAGCCCGAGTTCGTGGAGAGCTTCGTGAGCATCGGCCGCGTCGGCCGGTCGCTCCAGATCCACCTCCTCCTCGCGTCGCAGCGGCTGGAGGAGGGCAAGCTCCGCGGTCTGGACACCTACCTGTCGTACCGGATCGGCCTCCGCACCTTCTCGGCCGCGGAGTCGCGGACGGTCCTCGGCGTCCCGGACGCGTACACGCTCCCGCAGGAGCCCGGTGTGGGCTACCTCAAGGCCGACACCGAGTCGATGACGCAGTTCCGCGCCGCCTACGTCTCGGGGCCGCCGAAGACCGTGCGCCGCAGCGGGGGAGCAGACGGCCCCGTAACCGCCACGGCCGCCGACGTCGCCCTCTTCACCGCCGCCGCGCAGCCGCTCGACTTCCCGCAGACGCCGGCGGAGCCCGTCGCGCCGCTCGCCGTCGAGCCGGCCGAGGAG
>JAEWDJ010000297.1 GCA_023390155.1 Actinomycetes bacterium
CAGTCCCAGCCGAAGTTGCAGGCGGTCTTGCGGATGGCGTTGAACGGGTGGGAGTAGGAGTGCGGTCGTTCGCCGAGCACCGCCTCCCGCTCGCGCGCGTACGTGACGGCCGAGGCGAAAGTGATCCGCAACGCGTTGCCCCGCGGGACGAGCCGCTCCGCGATGTCCCAGCGGTAGCCGCGGTGCTGGTTGCGGGTGCGGTCGATCACGGCGCCGTTGAGCTCCACCGTCGCCACGGTGTCGAGCCCGTCCGCGACGAGGTCGGTGCGCTGGGCGGCCTCCGGCGCGTCGAAGACGGTGCCGTAGGTCCAGTCGCAGAGGCCGATCCAGTCGAGGGCCGCCTCGTTGTCGTCGACGTACGGGTCGGGGATGAGACCGGCGGCCAGGAGGTCGGTGTGGACGACCCCGGGCACCGTCGCGGGGACGCCGGCGCGCAGAGCGGCCTCGAGTTCGGCGGGGGCGGGGCCGGCCGCGAGCGTCAGCGTCCAGCCGGTCGTCAGAGCAGTGAAGGGCATGATCTAGAAGTAGCACAACTACACAGATGCGCGATGCAGAGGGTTGCGACCGCGGGTATTTGGAGAGAAATCGCAAAATCATGTAGTGTCGCTACGTGGCGACGATGGCCACGGAGGGAGATCATCAGGTCAATGCATGCCGAAACCCGACCCGTGGTCGAACCCGCGGCGCTCGACGTCGACGCCGTCCACGGCGCCCTCCTCGGCGACGCCGAGCGGTACGAGAAGTACCTCCGCGACCTGGCCGGCCTCTACAGCGACGACGACGCCTACGCGTCCGCACTGGCCGCGACGGACGGCGAGCCCGTCTACTGGGTGGACAGCTCCGTGGTCGAACGCGGCGAGGGCGCACTCACGATCGGCGTGAGCGTGCTGCGGCCCGGGCTGGTCGGCGACGAGTTCGCGATGACCCGCGGCCACCTCCACGCCGTCGCCGAGCACGCCGAGATGTACTTCGGGATGGCGGGCGAGGGCGTGATGCTCCTCGACTCCCTGGACGGACGCTCCCGCGCCGTGCCCATCGGGCCGGGCACCGTCGTCCACGTCCCCGGCGGCTGGGTGCACCGCAGCGTCAACGTCGGCGCCGACACCCTCGTCACCCTGTTCTGCTACGCCACCGAGGCCGGCCAGGACTACGGCCTGATCGAACGCGCCGGCGGCATGAGCACCCTCATCGTCTCCTCGCCGGACGGCTGGACCGCCCGGCCCAACCCACGACACAAGGGATACCGTGACTGACTCCGACCTCCTCGCCGACCTGCCAGGGCACGTCGACATCAGCTGCGTCCAGGCGGAGCACGATCGCGCCGACGTCGAGCGCCTCGCCGCCGACGCCCGCCACGGCGGCTTCGTGAGCGCCCACGTGCTCCCGAACTGGCT
Source organism: Actinomycetes bacterium (assembly GCA_023390155.1). Lineage (GTDB taxonomy): Bacteria > Actinomycetota > Actinomycetes > Actinomycetales > Microbacteriaceae > Leifsonia. The sequence goes on from JAEWDJ010000297.1 coordinate 1,395, forward strand.
GCCCGTGCTGCGCGAGCTGCTGGACGGCTCGTCCGTGCTCGCCGGCTCGCCCGTCGCCTTCCCCAGCGGAGGCGCGACGACGGCCACGAAGGTCGCGGAAGCGCGCGAGCTGCTCGCGCTGGGAGCGCAGGAGCTCGACGTCGTGGTGGCCATCGGCCGTCTGCGCTCGGGCGAGACCCGGTACGTGCGGGACGAGCTGGCCGCGATCGTCGCGGAGGTCGACGGGCGCGTCCCGCTCCGCGCCATCCTGGAGGTCGGCCGGCTGGACGAGGGCGCGATCCGCCGCGGTGTGGACGCCGCGATCGACGCGGGCGTGCCCTGGATCAAGACGGGCACCGGCTGGTCCGGCGTCCCGACCACCGTCTGGCACATCGAGGTGATCGCCGAGCAGGCGGCCGGGCGCGCGTCCCTCAAGGCGGCGGGCGGCATCCGCGACCTGGAGACCGTGCGCGCGATGGCGGCGCTCGGCGTGACCCGCTTCGGCATGAACGCCGGCGTCGCCCTCGCGCTGGCTCAGGCCGCGGGCGAGACGGGAGCGGCATGACCCGCGAGAGCTTCCGCGCGGACACCCTGCGCGCGGCCGAGACCCCCACCCTCTATTTCATCGGCGTCACCACCGGGAGCTCGTCCATCCAGAAGGTGTTCCCCCGGTGGGCAGACGAACTCGGCCTCGACGGCGCGGTGCTCCAGGGGATCGACCTGCCGCTCCACGCCCCCGCCGAGGACTACCGGAGGGTCGTCGAGTTCATCGCGGCGGACCCGCTCAGCCTCGGCGCCCTCGTCACGACCCACAAGATCGACCTCTTCCGGGCCTGCTCCGACCTCTTCGACGAGATCGACCCGTTCGCCCGCCTCATGGGAGAGACGAGCTGCATCTCGAAGCGCGACGGCCGGCTGATCTGCCACGCGAAGGATCCGATCTCCAGCGGTCTCGCCCTGGACGCCTTCCTCCCCGTCGGGTTCTGGGGGTCCCGCGGCAGCGAAGCCGTCTGCCTCGGCGCCGGCGGCTCCACCATCGCCATCAGCTGGTACCTCTCGCGGCCGGAGGCCGCTGACCGCCCCGAGCGCATCGTCGTGACGAACCGGTCGCAGGCGCGACTGGACCACATCCGCGAGATCCACCGCGGCCTGGAGACGACCACGGCGTTCGAGTACGTGCTCGTCCCCTCACCGGAGGACAACGACGCGGTGCTCGCCCGGACCGCCCCCGGTTCGCTGGTGGTCAACGCGACGGGTCTCGGCAAGGACGCGCCCGGCTCGCCGCTGACCGACGCGGCCGTGTTCCCGGAGCACGGCATCGCGTGGGACCTCAACTACCGCGGCGATCTGGTCTTCCTCGACCAGGCGCGCGCCGAGGAGCGTGAGCGCTCCCTCGACGTGCAAGATGGGTGGGTGTACTTCATCCACGGCTGGACGCAGGTGATCGCCGAGGTGTTCCACATCGACATCCCGACGAGCGGCCCCGGCTTCCAGCGGCTCAGCGACCTGGCCCGCTCGACGCGATGACCACCGGGCCGGCCAGCGCACGGACCGTCCTCGCCTTCGACCTGGGCACGGGAGGCTGCAAGTCGTCGCTCTGGACCGAGGACGGCGCCTGCATCGGCGAGACCGTCGTGCCGTACCCGACCCTCCACCCGGCGCCCGGCCACGCCGAGCAGCGCCTCGAGGACTGGTGGGACGCCGTCGCCGGGTCCTCCCGTCTGCTGCTCGACGAGCATCCCGAGGCGCGCGCGAGCGTGGCGGGGATCGCCCTCTCCGGGCAGAGCCTCGGCATGGTCCTGCTCGACGGGCAGGAGCAGCCGATCGAGGCGACGACGCCGATCTGGTCGGACACCCGCGGCGCGGACGCGACGGACGCCGTCTTCGCCCGGGTCGCCGAGGACGAGTGGTACCTGCGGACCGGCAACGGCTTCCCGCCCGGCCTCTACCCCCTCTTCAAAGCCGCCTGGTACCGGCGGGAGCGACCGGAGGCCTGGCGCCGGGTGCGCCACGTGCTCGGCTCGAAGGACTGGATCAACCAGCGGCTCACCGGCGAGATCGCGACCGACCACTCGTACGCGTCCGGCAGCGGCGCGTACTCGCTCGCCGCCGGGGCCTACGATGCGGAGCTCCTCGACGCCGGGGCGCTCGACCCCGCGCTCCTCCCGGAGCCGCGCGAGTCGGCCGACGTGGTGGGTACGCTGCTCCCGGAGGCCGCCGCCGCGCTGGGACTCCGCACCGGCGTCCCCGTCTTCGCCGGCGCGGTGGACAACGCCTGCATGGCGCTCGGCTCGCTCGGCACCCGGGAGGGCAGGATCTACGCCGCCCTCGGATCGTCGAGCTGGATGACGGTCACGACCGCCGAGCCCATCCTCGACGTCGAGAGCCGGCCCTACGTGTTCCGGCACGCCATCCCCGGGCTGCACATCAGCGCGCTCTCGACGTTCAGCAGCGGAACGAGCTTCGACTGGCTCCGCTCCCTCCTGCTCGGCGGCGCCGCGGTCCCCGATGCGATCGCGCTCGCGGAGACCGTGGAGCGCGGCGCCGGCGGCGTGCTCTTCCTGCCGATGCTGGCCGGCGGCACTCCGCTGGAAGGCGGCCCGGCGGCACGCGGCGCCTTCACCGGACTGCACCTCGCCACCGGGCCGGCCCAGCTCGTGCGAGCCTCGCTCGAGGGCATCGCGTTCGCGCTGCGGCGGAGCCTCGAACGCATGCGGACCCTGAGCGGCTCGACCGAGGAGCTCGTCGTCTCCGGCGGCGGAAGCCGCTCCCCGCTCTGGAACCGCATCTACGCCGACGTGCTCGACACCACCCTGGTGCGCACCTCCGTCGACCAGCAGGCGGCCACGCTCGGTGCGGCGACGATCGCCTTCGCGGGCCTGGGAGCGTGGGAGTTCACGGACGCCGAGCGTCCGCACACGGTGCTCGAGCGCGTCCGGCCGGACGCCGACGCCGTCCGCGAGTACGAACCGATCCGCGCGGCGTTCGACGACGCCATCGCCGCGCTCAGCCCGCGCGTCGCCTGAACCGGAGGACCCCCATGCCCGACAAGCCCCTCGTCGTCATCACCGGAGCGAGCTCCGGCATCGGCGCCGCCACCGCCCGCGCCTTCTCGGCCGCCGGCCACCCGCTGCTGCTCATCGCCCGCCGGGCCGAGCCGATGCTCGCACTCGACCTGCCCGACACGATCGTGGCCGCCGCCGACGTCAACGACACCCCCGCGGTGGCCGACGCGCTGGCGCGCGCCGAGGAGGCGTACGGCCCGGCCGACCTGCTCGTCAACAACGCCGGCATGATGGCCCTCTCGTCCGTCGTCGACCAGGACCCGGCGGCGGTGCAGGCGATGTTCGACGTCAACTGCGTCGCGATGATGAAGAACTCGCAGCTCGTGCTGCCCGGCATGCAGCAGCGCGGTCGCGGCACGATCGTGAACATCGGCTCCATCGCGGGCAAGCAGCTCTACGGCGACCACACCGTCTACAACGGCACGAAGTACGCCGTGCACGCGATGACCGAGGGGCTGCGGCGCGAGAACGCGGCGCACGGCGTCCGGGTCCTGCTCGTCGCCCCGGGGATGGTCGACACCGGCCTCCTGGGCAACACCGGCGAGGGCGCGGTCCTCGACGGCTACCTCGAGTACAAGCGCGGCATCGGCGGCGGGCTCGTCCCCGAGGACATCGCGACCGCCATCCTGACGGCGTACTCGCTGCCGCAGCACATCTCGTACCGCGAGATCGTGGTCGCGCCCACCGCGCAGGACGCCTGACCGACCTCGACCCGCCCCCGTCGCGACGACGACGAGACGGCCCCCGCGATCCGATCGGATCACGGG
>JAEWDJ010000313.1 GCA_023390155.1 Actinomycetes bacterium
TGCGGGAGGAGGTCCGCGCGATCGCGGCCGCCGCCTCCCGCGGTTACGACGCCGCCTCCTGCCCGCTGATCGCCCGGCTCGACGCCGACTGCGAGCCCGGGCCCGCGTGGCTGCTGCGCGCCGTCACGATCCTGCGCCGGCATCCCGACGCCGCCGCCGTCACGGGCTTCGCCACGCTCGCCGGCCTCCCCCGCCCGCTCGGCCGGCTCGGCGGGCGCCTCTACCTCGGCGCGTACTACCTGGCCGCCGGCGCGGCGCTCGGCCATCCGCCGGTCTTCGGCTCGGACTTCGTCATGCGCCGCGACGCCTGGCGCCGCATCTCCGGCGAGGTGCACCGCGAGGACGACCTGCTGCACGACGACCTGGACCTGTCCATCCACCTCCGCGTTGCCGGCCGCATCCTCCTGCGACCGGGCCTCGCGATGGCGATCTCGGCGCGGCCGTTCACCGAGGGCGGGTGGAGGCTGCGCTTCCGCCGGGCGTTCCACACGCTCGCGCTGCACTGGCCGGCGGAGCTGCCGTGGCGCCGGTGGTGGCGCACGTGCAGGGGCGCGTGGGACCCGTCGAGGAGCGGGAGCGACCGGCCGGCCGCGCGGGCACCACGGTGATCCGCAGCGGGCGGTGATCGCGATCGGCCGGCCGAGCTGTCACGGCACTGTCGCGCGGCGGGAGGGGCGACGGCGGCCCGATCGCCGTCGCCCCCGCTCGACGGCGCCCTACTGGATGCCCTCCCTGACGAGCCGCCACTGCTGGGTCGCCGAGCCGTCCGCCGTGCGCTGCTGGGCGTACGCCCCGTCGGCGGTGGAAGCCCCGGCGATCTCCAGCGGCTTGCCGGAGTTGGTGTTGGTCAGCGTCCAGTAGCCTCCGGACGTCGCGGCCGACCACACCTGGGTGGCGTTGCCGGTCGGACCCCACTGCGCCGCGCGCACGCCGTCCGCGGTCTGCGCGCCCGGGATCTCGAGCAGCTTGCCACTGTTGGCGTTGAGCACCTGCACGCCGGTGGCGACCGGGTGGAGGCTCCACACCTGGCAGGCGTTGCCCGTGTCGCCCCACTGGCCGGCGCCCGCGCCGTCCGTGGTGAGCGCCGAGGCGATCTCCAGGTACTTGCCGCTGTTGCGGTTGACGATGCGGAACTGCGGGTCGAGGGCGGTGCCCGGCTGGTACACCTGGATGGCGTCGAGCTCGGCATACGACGTCCCCTTGGTGAAGGCGATGGTGTTGACGCCCGCGTTCAGCGACACCGTCTTCTGCACCCACCCGTAGCGGCCCCAGTTGACGGTCGCCGGGTAGCTGAGCGACGACGCCGTCCCGCCGTTGACGCTCACATTGTGGGTGGAGGCGGCGCCGGTGCCGTTGTCGTAGCGCACGTTGACGACGTACGAGCCGGCCGTCGGCACCCGCACCGAGAAGGTCACCCCGCTGGTGGTGTTGTTGATGTTGCCGACCTTGCTGCCGTTCGAGGCGTCCGGATCGGTCACCAGCGACGTGTCCGAGGTGCGCGTCGCCTTCTCGGCCTCGTACTGCTGCGCGTCGAGCGGGATCGAGCCGACCCGGATGTCGTTGTACGTGGTCGTCAGGTTCTCGACGTTGGTCGCCTGGTAGAGGGTGCGTCCGTCGACGGAGTAGTCGATGCTCTGGGCGAAGCCGCTGAAGGTGCCGCCCTCGGCGTCGGGGCCGTCGAAGGTCACCGCCATCGGCAGGCGCTCCCAGGGGCCCTCGCCGAGGTTGTAGTTCACGTAGAAGTTCTGGCCGCCGTCGATCGTGCCGGTCGCATCCAGCGACCACTTCGAGGCGACGACGACCATCCCCTTCGGGCCGCCGGTCGGCACCCACTTGACGTAGGGCGACGAGCCGATGCCGCGCCCGTTCGCCAGCGTGATCGGGGTGCCGATGCTGGTGGTGGGCGACCAGGTGAGGCCGTCCGGCGAGGTCTTGAAGTAGACGGGCGCCGTGTTCTTCGACTGGGAGGGCCGGTTCACGACCTCGAAGGTGGCGAGGTAGCGGCCGTCCGGGAGCTTGGTGACCGTGATCATCCCCGGCCGGTCGGACTGGTTGTTCGGCGCGGAGACGTTGACGAGCGATCCCCAGGTCTGGCCGCCGTCGGTCGAGCGCCGGTACGACACCGCCTGGAGCACGCCGTTCGCCTTCTGCCGCTCGTCGGAGAAGTAGGCGACGAGGCCGCCCTGCCCGTCGATCGCCAGCGACGGCTCCCACACGGTGGTCGTCGTCGAGGTCGGCGACGGGTCGTAGACCGCCGGGCCGCCGGTGTCGATGGTGCTGAGGAACGACCAGTTCGAGCCCTGGTCCGTGCTCTTGTAGACCACGAGCCGGCTGCTCGAGCGGTCCTCCGGCATGATCATCCCGGCGAGGAGGATGGTGCCGGCCGTGAGCGTGCCCGTCGTCTGCGACACCTCGAAGAGGAACGGCTGCGCGGTCCGGGTCAGCGTCGGGAAGGTGGTGCTCGGGACGACGTCGGTGACGTGCGTCCAGCTGGTCCCGTCGTTCGTGCTCCGGTAGATGGGGTACACCTGCTTGCCGCCGACGAGCACGAGCTGGTCGAACGTCACCAGCTGCGTGCCGTTGGCGGAGCCGCTGTTCTTCAGCACGATGTTCTTGGCGTAGGTCGTTCCGGCGGCACGGCCTCCCTCCGGGTTGAAGGAGGTGCCAGCGGCCGGCGAGTACACCAGCGAGCCGTTGCCCGTGGTGACCGCCTGCGCGGGGCTGGCGATCAGGAGTCCGGCGGCGAGCGCAGCGGTCGCCGACACGGCGGCTGCGATGTGCCGGAAGCGGTGCCGGCGCGGGGCCGGACCCGATGTGGTGCGGGATGGAAGCATCGTCGTTTCCTCTCACTTGCGGGGCCCGGCCGCGGGTGCGGCCGGGCCGTCACGGCGTCGGGCGCGCCGTCACGTTCTCTCTCAGCCCAGCAGGATCTCCGTCCACGACACCGCCGGCAGCTCGATCCGCAGGGTCGAGCCGTCGCGGGTGACGGGGATGTCCGTCAGGGAGACGCGGTCCGGCTGCTCGAGCGTGTTGGCGGCGTCGAGGTCCGGGTCGCTCAGGGTGCGGGCGCTCACGGCGAGGCCCCGGGCGTCGGCGCCCAGCTCGGCCAGGTCGATGACCAGCTCGGTGGGCGCGTCGACGGCACGGCTGACGGCGTAGATCGCGTAGCGGCCTGCCTCGGCGTCGTGGGTGGCGACGGCGTCGACGAGGGGCACCTCACCGAAGCGCTCGGTGGCGTAGCTCCCGCTGGTCACGTGCACGTCGAGGGCGACGCCCCGGCCGTGGGCGGAGGTGGCCGCGAACGGGAAGAACGTCGTCTGCCGCCAGGCCGGGCCGCCCGGCTCGGTCATGATCGGGGCGATCACGTTGACCAGCTGGGCGAGGGAGGCGCTGGTGACGCGGTCCGCGTGCTTGAGCAGCGTGATCAGGAGGCTGCCGAAGACGACCGCGTCCGAGACGGTGTACGTGTCCTCCAGGAGGCGCGGCGCGACGGGCCAGTTGTCGACGCCGGCGATGCGGTCGACGGTCTCGAACCGCGTGTTGTACCAGATGTTCCACTCGTCGAACGAGATGTCGATCGTCTTCTTGCTGCCGCGCACGGCCTTCACGTGGTCGGCGGTGGCGACGACGCTGTCGATGAAGTAGTCCATGTCGACGCCCGAGGCGAGGAAGCTGCCCAGGTCGCCCGTGTTCTCGTAGTAGGCGTGGCACGAGATGTACTCGACGTCCTCGTACGCGTGGGTCAGCGTCACGCGCTCCCACTCGCCGAAGGTCGGCATCGACGAGCTGGAGGAGCCGCACACGACGAGCTCCAGGTCGGGGTCGATCATCTTCATCGCCTGCGCGGTCTTGGCGGCGAGCGTGCCGTAGTGCTCGGCGGTGCTGTGACCGACCTGCCACGGGCCGTCCATCTCGTTGCCGAGGCACCACATCTTGACGCCGAAGGGGTCGGTGCGGCCGTTCGCGATGCGCTGCTGCGACAGGGCGGTGCCACCGCGGTGGTTGGCGTACTCCAGCAGGTCGAGCGCCTCGGCGACGCCGCGGGTGCCGAGGTTGACGGCGAGCATCAGCTCGCTGCCGACCTTGTCGAGCCAGTCCTGGAACTCGTGGAGGCCGATCTCGTTGGTCTCGGTGGAGTGCCAGGCGAGGTCGAGGCGAGTGGGCCGCTCCTCGCGCGGGCCGACCGAGTCCTCCCACTTGAAGCCGGAGACGAAGTTGCCACCGGGGTAACGCACCGTCGTCACGCCGAGCTCCTTGACGAGCTCGATGACGTCGGTGCGGAAGCCGTCCGCGTCCGCCGACGGGTGTCCGGGCTCGTAGATGCCGTCGTACACGGCCCGCCCGAGGTGCTCGAGGAACGAGCCGTAGAGCCTCGGGTTGATCGCGCCGATGACGGCGGAGGGGCGGAGGGAGAGGTGTGCAGTGTTCATTCGTTCTTCCGTCGGTGGTCTGGGGTGAGGAGGTCGGGAGAAAGGGCTTCGGGGTGGCGGGTCAGGTCGCGGAGATCGGAGCGCCCGCCAGGCGCCTCGCATGCTCGCGGTAGCGGTCGGCGACCGGGTTGGCGACCCGCAACAGCCCCTCCGGCGACTCGACGAGGTCGTGGAGGCCCATCGTGAGGAGGTGGTCGGCGCGCGGGGCGTCGGTGTGCCGCCAGGTCCACTCGTACATGTCGAAGAGCGGCCACCAGACGTAGCCGACGATGTCGGCTCCCTCCGCGCGCATGCGCTCCACGAGGGCGAGGGAGTCGTCGAGCCAGGCGAGCCGCTCCGCGACCGTGCCCGTCACGCAGGTCTCGGTGACCATCACGGGCGCGCCGTACCGGCCGGCGAACGAGGCCAGCGCCTCGCGCAGCCCGTCGGCGC
>JAEWDJ010000493.1 GCA_023390155.1 Actinomycetes bacterium
CGAGTACGGCTCGCTCGGCTGCTCCGGCGACCTCGCCCCGCTCGCCCACTGCGCCCTCGCGGCGATGGGCGAGGGGCAGGTGCGGGTCGGCGGCGAGCTCCTCGACGCGGCCGACGCCCTGGCCGCGGCCGGCATCGAGCCGCTGGTGCTCGCCGAGAAGGAGGGGCTCGCCCTCATCAACGGCACCGACGGCATGCTCGGGATGCTGTCGCTCGCCCTCCACGACCTCCAGCGCCTCCTGACCACCGCCGACATCGCCGCCGCCCTCAGCGTGGAGGCGCTGCTGGGCACCGATGCCGTCTTCGCGGACGACCTGCAGCGGTTGCGCCCGCAGGCCGGCCAGGCGGTCTCGGCCGGCAACCTGCGGGCTCTGCTCGCCGGCTCCCCGCTCGTCGCGAGCCACAAGGGCCCGGAGTGCACGCGCGTGCAGGACGCGTACTCGCTCCGCTGCGCGCCGCAGGTGCACGGCGGAGCGCGGGACACCGTCGCCCACGCCGCCTCCGTCGCCGAGCGCGAGCTGGCGTCCGCCATCGACAACCCCGTGCTGACGCTCGACGGCCGGGTGGAGTCGAACGGCAACTTCCACGGCGCGCCTGTGGCCTACGCGCTGGACTTCCTGGCGATCGTCGTGGCGGACGTGGCCAGCATGTCCGAGCGCCGCACCGACCGGTTCCTCGACCCGGCGCGCAACCAGGGGTTGCCGCCGTTCCTCGCGCACGAGGTCGGCGTCGACTCCGGGTTGATGATCGCCCAGTACACCGCGGCGGGCATCGTGTCGGAGCTGAAGCGGCTGGCGGCACCGGCGTCGGTCGACTCCATCCCGTCCTCCGCCATGCAGGAGGACCACGTGTCGATGGGGTGGGCCGCCGGCCGCAAGCTGCGCCGCGCGGTGGACGGGCTCGCCCGGGTTCTCGCGATCGAGATCCTGACCGCCTCGCGGGGCGCCGAGCTGCGCGCGCCGCTCGAGCAGGGTCCGGCGACCGGCGCGGTGACCGCCGCGCTGCGGGAGGCGGTGGCCGGCCCCGGGCCCGACCGTCACCTCTCCCCCGAGATCGAGGCCGCGGTCGCCCTCGTCGCCTCCGGCGCCCTCGCCGACGCCGCCGAGCGCATCCTCGGCCCCCTCCCCTGACCCACCCACCCACCCCGCAGCCATCAGTTCCTCACTTCTTCCGCCTTTTGGGCCCGGAATCCCGGAAGAACTGAGGAAGCGATGGCTGGGTGGGAGGGAACCGGGACCGAGACCGAGACCGAGACCGACGCGAGCGATGAAGGAGTCGAGACGATGGACGGAGCGAGAGCGGTGCGCGCCCCGCGCGGCACGGATCTGAGCGCCAAGAGCTGGCAGACGGAGGCGCCCCTCCGCATGCTGATGAACAACCTCGACCCCGAGGTGGCCGAGCGCCCCGACGACCTCGTCGTCTACGGCGGCACCGGCCGCGCGGCCCGCAGCTGGGAGGCGTTCGACGCGATCGTCGAGATGCTTCGCGACCTCGAGCCCGACGAGACGCTGCTGGTGCAGTCGGGCAAGCCGGTCGGCGTGTTCCGCACGCACGAGTGGGCACCGCGCGTGCTGATCGCCAACTCCAACCTCGTCGGCGACTGGGCGACCTGGCCCGAGTTCCGCCGGCTGGAGGCGCTCGGCCTGACGATGTACGGCCAGATGACCGCCGGCTCCTGGATCTACATCGGCTCCCAGGGCATCCTCCAGGGCACCTACGAGACCTTCGGCGCGGTGGCGCGGAAGCGGTTCGGCGGCACCCTCGCCGGCACGCTGACCCTCACCGGCGGGTGCGGCGGGATGGGCGGCGCCCAGCCGCTCGCCGTCACGCTCAACGGCGGCGCCGTGCTGATCGTCGACGTCGACCGCACCCGCCTCCAGCGCCGGGTCGATCACGGCTACCTCGACGAGCTCGCCGACGACGTGGAGGACGCCGTCGCCCGGGCGGTCGCCGCGAAGAACGAGGGTCGCGCCCTCTCCGTCGGCCTGGTGGGCAACGCGGCCGAGGTGTTCCCCGAGCTGCTGCGGCGCGGGGTCCCGATCGACATCGTGACCGACCAGACCAGCGCGCACGACCCGCTCAGCTACCTGCCCATCGGCGTCACCGTCGAGGAGTGGCACGACCGCGCCGCCGCCGACCCGGAGGGCTTCACCGAGGCCGCGCGTGCCGCGATGGCCGCACAGGTGGAGGCGATGGTCGGGTACCAGGACGCGGGCGCCGAGGTCTTCGACTACGGCAACTCGATCCGCACGGAGGCACAGCTCGGCGGCTACGACCGGGCGTTCGCCTTCCCGGGTTTCGTCCCCGCGTACATCCGCCCGCTCTTCGCCGAGGGCAAGGGCCCCTTCCGCTGGGCGGCGCTCTCGGGCGACCCGGCCGACATCGCCGCGACCGACCGCGCAGTGCTGGAGCTCTTCCCCGAGGACGAGCATCTGCGCCGGTGGATCACGCAGGCCGGCGAGAAGGTGCACTTCGAGGGACTGCCCGCCCGCATCTGCTGGCTCGGCTACAAGGAGCGGCACCTCGCGGGCCTCCGGTTCAACGAGATGGTCGCGAGCGGCGAGCTCAGCGCGCCGGTCGTGATCGGTCGCGACCACCTCGACTCGGGCTCGGTCGCCTCGCCATACCGCGAGACCGAGTCGATGGCCGACGGCTCCGACGCGATCGCCGACTGGCCGCTGCTGAACGCCCTCCTCAACACGGCGTCCGGGGCGACCTGGGTGTCCCTCCACCACGGCGGAGGGGTCGGGATCGGCCGCAGCATCCACGCCGGCCAGGTGGTGGTCGCCGACGGCACGCCGCTCGCGGCCGAGAAGATCGCGCGCGTGCTCGTCAACGACCCAGGCACCGGCGTCATGCGGCACGTGGACGCGGGCTACGATCGCGCGGTGGAGGGCGCCGACGAGCGCGGCCTGCGCGTCCCGATGCGGGAGCACGCGGCGCGGGCGGGCTCCGCGCCAGCGGGCTCCGCGCGGGTGGACTGATGACCGGCGCCACGCTCGTCACCGGCATCGGAGAGCTGGTCACGTTCGACCCGGCGCACGACGGCGCACTCGGGTTGGTCCGGGATGCCGCCCTGCTGGTCGTGGACGGCCGCGTGGAGTGGACCGGTCCGGCCTCCACCGCACCCGCCTCGGACGCGGACGCGGTGGACGACGTCGAAGGCGCGGCCGTCATCCCCGGCTTCGTGGACAGCCACACGCACCTCGTCTTCGCCGGGGACCGTGCGCCGGAGTTCGAGGCGCGCATGGCCGGGCGCCCGTATTCCGCCGGCGGCATACAGAGCACGGTGGCGGCGACGCGCGCCGCCACGGACAGCGAACTCCGTGATCGGCTCGCCCGGTTGACGGCCGAGCTGCACGCCCAGGGGACGACCACCTTCGAAGTGAAGAGCGGCTACGGGCTCACGGTCGACGACGAGGAGCGACTGCTCCGCCTGGCCCGGGAGGTTACGCCCGAGACGACATTCCTCGGAGCGCATGTGGTCCCGCCGGAGTACGCGGACGACCGGGACGCCTACGTCAATCTCGTCACCGGGCCCATGCTCGACGCCTGCGTGCCCCACGCGCGCTGGATCGACGTCTTCTGCGAGACGGGCGCGTTCGACCCCGACCAGACGCGCCGCATCCTCGCCGCCGGCTCCGACCGCGGCCTCGGGCTCCGCCTCCACGCGAGCCAGCTCGGCCCCGGCCCCGGCGTCGCCCTGGCGGTGGAGCTCGGGGCGGCCGCCGTCGACCACTGCACCTACCTGACCGACGCCGACGTGGATGCTCTGGCCGGGTCTGCGACGGTCGCCGGGCTGCTGCCGGGCGTCGAGTTCTCCACCCGGCACCCGTATCCCGATGCGCGCCGGCTGCTCGACGCCGGCGTGCGCGTCGCGCTCGCGAGCGACTGCAACCCCGGCTCGTCGTTCACCTCGTCGCTCGCGTTCTGCATCGCGCTGGCGGTGCGCGACATGGGGATGACCGTGGCGGAGGCGCTCCGCGCAGCGACCCTGGGCGGTGCCGAGTCGCTCCGTCGCGACGACGTGGGCCACCTCCGCCCCGGCGCCCGCGCCGACTACGTCGTGCTGGACGCCCCCTCCTACGTCCACCTCGCCTACCGCCCCGGCGTCCCCCTCGTCGCCCGCACCTCCCTCGGCTGACCGAGGCGCGAGGCGGCGCGAGGCGGCGCGAGGCGGCGCGAAGCCGCGCGATCTACGTTCGCGCCGTCTCGTTCAGCGCGCCGCGAGCCCGGCGGCGGCCTCCAGCACGAGGAGCGCCGCCAGGCGGACCGTGCGCTCGTCCGCGGTGTCGGCGGTCGCGTCCACCTCGGCGA
>JAEWDJ010000503.1 GCA_023390155.1 Actinomycetes bacterium
GAGCGCGTTGCCGAACGAGGCGACCGCGTTGACGAGGGTGGCGAACGTGTTCTGCGCCTGCCGTGCCTGCAGGTCCCACACCACGCCGAGGACCGCACCGGCGACCGCCCAGGAGTCCGGCTCGGTCGGTGCCGCGTCCGCGGACGTGTTCAGCGCGGCGGTGCACCGTTCGGCCGCCGCCCCGAGCTGCCCGCGCGCATCCGACAGCACCGCCGTCGCCTCCACGCGAAGTGCCGCGCCCGGGTCGACGAACGGGATCTCCGGACTGTAGGCGACCCGCGACCCCGGCTGGGTGAACGTCTTCGCGAACTCCGACCGCGCCGCCTCCACCTCCGCCGCGTGCTGCTTCCTGCCCGCGGCGGTCGCGGCCTCCGCCTGGTCCCACAACGCGATCGCCTCGCCGGCCTGCGTCTGCGCCCAGTCGAGATAGTCGGCGAAGACATCGAGAGCGTTCGCCGCCGCACCCAACTGAGCGGACGCATCCGACCACGCTGTCGGCACACCCGCGTACTTCTCCCGGAACGCATCCGCCGCCGCCCCGCTCCACGCGTCATCAACGTTCACCCGGGCGAGCGCATCCGCGACCTGCCCCGCCTCGACCGCCTTCTGCCGCCAGTCCGCCGCCGCCTCCCGCGCCGCACCGACCGACCCCGGGATCAACGCGACCGGGTCACGGGTCCGCCCGAGCACCGTCACGAGCGCGCCCTCCGGACCCACCCGAAAGCGATGCGCCACCGCGACCCCCGATCCGTTCTCGCACTCACGTCAAGACCGGCAACTGCTCGACGTGCGTGCAGCGCCAGTCTTGTCACCTGCGCCCGCACGGAAGACCTCTCGAGGCTGAGAGCAGTGCGTTCGAGCCCTATTGCAGTGCAAGCGCGAGCCGGCGCCGGGTCGATCCGCGTGCCGTCGGCGCACCCCGCGACGGCGCACGGCCCAGCACCCGCCGCACCCGACGCTCCGGCCTCACCCCTCCGCGCTCAGCGCCCCCTCCACCTGCTCCCTGTACAGCCGCGTGTAGACGCCGCCGGCCTCCAGGAGCTCGCGGTGCGTTCCGCGCTCCACGATCTGGCCGTGGTCGACCACGAAGATGACGTCGGCCGAGACGATCGTCGAGAGGCGGTGGGCGATCGCGATGGTGGTCCGCCCGCGCGAGGCGGCGTCGAGCGCGTGCTGCACGACGCGCTCCGAGATGGTGTCGAGGGCGCTGGTCGCCTCGTCGAGGATGAGCACCTCGGGGTCTTTGAGCAGCACCCGCGCGATCGCGATCCGCTGCTTCTCGCCGCCCGAGAGGCGGTAGCCGCGTTCCCCGACGATCGTCGCGTAGCCGTCGGGGAAGCTGACGATCGTGTCGTGGATGTTGGCCTGGCGGGCCGCCGCCTCGAGCTCCTGCTGGGTGGCGTCGGGCCGGGCGTAGCGGAGGTTCTCGGCGATGGAGGCGTGGAAGAGGTAGGTCTCCTGGCTCACGACCCCGATGTGCGAGACGAGCGACTCCTGCTGCAGTCGACGCAGGTCGGTGCCGCCGAAGAGGATGCGCCCGCTCGTGGCGTCGTAGAAGCGCGGGATGAGGTACGAGACCGTCGTCTTGCCGGCGCCGCTCGGCCCGACGAAGGCGGCGAACTCGCCGGCGCGGATGGTGAACGACACGTCGTCGAGGGTGTTGCGCTCCCCCTCCCGGGCGTCGGGGTAGCGGAAGACGACGTGGTCGAACTCGATCCGGCCGAGATCGCGTCCCGGGTCGACGGGGACGGCGTCGGGCCGGTCGGCGATCGCGGGCTTCAGGTCGAGGTATTCGAAGATGCGGGCGAACAGGGCGCCGGAGGTCTGCAGGTCGAGGGCCACCCGCATCAGGGCGAGCAGCGGGAACAGCAGGCGGGCCTGCACCGTCGTGAAGGCGACGATCGTCCCCGCCGTGATGTCCGTCGCGCCGCCCAGGATGAGCCAGCCGGACACGACGTAGACGATCGCCGGGATGGACGACAGGAAGATGTTCACCATCGCGAAGAACCACTGGCCGCTCATCGCCTGCGACACCTGCAGCCGGATCTGGTTCGCGTTCTCGTCCGAGTAGCGCTGCACCTCGGCGGCCTGCCGGTTGAAGCTCTTCGACAGCAGGATGCCCGAGACGCTCAGGGTCTCCTGCGTGATCGCCGTCATGTCCGACAGCGACTCCTGCGTCCGCGTCGCGATGCGCGCGCGGACCTGGCCGACGCGCCGCTGCGCGATCACGAGGATCGGCATCAGGATGACCGCGACGATCGTCAGCTGCCAGTTCAGCAGCAGCATGGCCACGAGGGCGGCGATGACCGTGACCGTGTTGCCCAGGATGCTCGACATCGTGTTCGTCAGCACGCTCGCGACCCCGCCGACGTCGTTCTGCAGCCGCGACTGGATGATGCCGGTCTTCGTCTTCGTGAAGAAGCTCAGCTCCATCGACTGGAGGTGCGAGAACAGCCGCACGCGCAGCGCGCCCATCACCTTGTTGCCGACCGACGCGGTCAGGTAGGTCTGCCACACGCCGAGCAGCGCCGACCCGACGAACACCACGATCATGGCGACCACGATCGTGATGAGCACGGGCATGTCCGGGCCGCCCTCCGGGAACAGCCCGTCGTCGAACGCCCGCTGGGTGAGCAGCGGCGGGATGACCGACAGGGCCGCGCCGACGAGGACGAGCGCCATCGTGACGATGATGGCCGTGCGGTGGGGCAGGAAGAGCGTGACGATGCGCCGGAACAGGTGCGGGATCTTCGGGGCGGTCGCGTTGAGCGCCTTCTGCGCGTCCGCATCGCTCGCGCTCACGCGCGACCGCATGCCGCCGCCTCCGCCGCCCATGCCCATCCCGCGCATCCCGCTCACGGGCTCAGCCTAACTCCGCCGCCCGACCCCCTCGTGCGCGGGAGCGCCGAGGTGCACGTCGTTGCGCGGATGACCGGTCCCATCGGCGCAACGACGCGAACTTCGGCGCGGGAGCGCAGGATCCCGCCGCCAGGCGTCCCTCGCCCGAGGGTCGAACGTCGTGACGCAACCGTGATGCAAGCGCTTGACGTAAACGCTTGCATTGGCGACGAATGCGGGGGTAGCGTGTCGGCGGGCGCACCCGCGCCTGCACCAAGAGCTCAATGAGGAGTGAAATGAAAGCAGCACGTCTCTCCGTGGTCGCGGGAGTCGCCCTGGTCGGCCTCGCACTCGCCGGTTGCACAGGGGGCGGTTCGGGAGGCAGCAGTGGCGGCGATGCCGGTGCGAACCTCACGGGCAAGGGTCCGATCACGTATGTGCAGGGCAAGGACAACTCGAATGTGGTGCGTCCGCTGATCGAGAAGTGGAACGCCGCGCATCCCGACGAGAAGGTCACCTTCAAGGAGCAGACCGACCAGGCGGACCAGCAGCACGACGACCTCGTGCAGCACTTCCAGGCGAAGGATGCCAACTACGACGTGGTCGATGTCGACGTGGTCTGGACCGGCGAGTTCGCCGCGAAGGGCTGGCTCCAGCCGCTGACCGGCGACTTCAAGATGGACAACGAGGCGCTGCTGGCGCCGACGGTGAAGTCGGGCACCTACAACGGCACCCAGTACGCGGCGCCGCAGACCTCGGACGGTGGCATCCTGTACTACCGCAAGGACCTCGTCCCGGAGGCGCCGAAGACGTGGGACGAGATGTTGAAGGACTGCGATATCGCCAAGGCGCAGGGCATCGGCTGCTATGCCGGTCAGTTCGCCCAGTACGAGGGTCTGACGGTGAACGCGGCCGAGGCGATCAACACCAACGGTGGCGAGATCGTGGGTGAGGACGGCAAGACGCCCAAGGTGGACTCGGAGGAGGCCAACGCGGGTCTGACCCGCCTGGTGGACGGGTTCAAGAACGGGCAGATCCCGGCCGAGGCGATCACGTATCAGGAGGAGCAGGGCCGGCAGGCGTTCGAGGCCGGCAAGCTGATGTTCCTGCGCAACTGGCCGTATGTGTACAACCTGGCCAAGACGGACGGGTCCTCGACGGTGAAGGACACCTTCGGGATCGCGCCGCTGCCGGGGATCAGCGCGGACAAGCCGGGCGTGTCCAGCCTGGGCGGTCACAACGCGGCGATCAGCGTGTACTCCAAGCACAAGGCGACCGCGTTCGAGTTCCTGAAGTTCCTGCAGTCGGAGGAGACGCAGAAGTTCTTCGTCACCCAGGGCTCCCTGGCACCGGTGCTGGCCTCCCTGTATGACGACGCGGAGCTGAACACGCAGCTGCCCTACCTGTCGACCCTGAAGACGTCGATCGAGAACGCGGTCCCGCGTCCCGTCTCGCCGTTCTACCCGGCCATCACCAAGGCCGTCCAGGACAACGCGTACGCCGCCCTCAAGGGCGACAAGACGGTCGACCAGGCGCTGAAGGACATGTCCTCCGCGATCGAGACCGCCAGCCAGGGCTGACCCAGCGGTCAACCGGTAACCGGGCGGCGGGACCCCTCCCGCCGCCCGGTCCCCCTACCTCGCCACTTTCCCGGAGGCACACATGTCAGCGTCGAACGTCGTCGCCCCCTCGTCCACGAAGAACGGCGGCAAACCGCCGGTCCGTGCCGGCATCAAGCAGAACAGGCGCCAGCAGAGCCGCTGGGCGCTCTATCTGATCATCCCCACCCTCATCCTCCTGGCCGTCGTCATCGGCTACCCGGTCGTGAGCGCCGTCATCATGTCCTTCCAGAAGGACGCCGGCCTCGACCCGGCGACCGGCCTGTTCGTGCAGGGCGGCTTCGCCGGCTTCCAGAACTACGCCCACTGGCTGTTCCAGCAGTGCATGGGCCCGGACGGCAGCACCATCCCGTGCCCGCCCGGCAACCTCGGCTCCACCTTCTGGAACGCCGTCTTCGTCACCTTCTTCTTCACGATCACCACCGTGATCCTCGAGACGATCCTCGGCCTCTGGTTCGCGCTCATCATGAACCGCGCCTTCCGCGGCCGCGGCTTCGTCCGCGCCGCGATCCTCGTCCCGTGGGCGATCCCGACCGCCGTCACCGCGAAGCTCTGGTTCTTCATCTTCTCGGTCGCCGGCGTCGCGAACGCCGTCATCGGCGCCCGCATCCTCTGGACGAGCGACGAGTGGGCCTCGCGGTTCGCGGTCATCATCGCGGACACCTGGAAGACGACGCCGTTCATGGCGCTGCTCATCCTGGCCGGCCTCCAGCTCATCCCGGAGGAGGTCTACGAGGCCGCCAAGATGGACGGCGCGTCGACCTGGCAGCGCTTCTGGCGGGTCACGATGCCGCTGCTGAAGCCGGCGCTCATGGTCGCCATCCTGTTCCGCGTCCTCGACGCACTGCGCATCTACGACCTCCCCGCCATCCTCACCGGCGGCGGCGGAGGCACCGGGCACGCGACGACGACGCTCTCCATCCTCGTGATCGACCAGATCAGGCAAGGCTTCAACAGCGCAGCCGCCCTCTCGACGATCACGTTCATCATCATCTTCCTGGTCGCGTTCATCTTCGTCCGAATACTCGGGACGAACGTCGTGAGAACCCAGGAAGCGCAGCAGAAGGGAGCGAAGCAATGACCGCCGTCGCCGGCCCCGCCTCCGCCACCGCCGAGGCCAACGCCCTCCCCCGCACCACCACGAAGAACCGCGGCAAGGCCCGCCGCCGCAATGCCGGCATCCGGACCGGCGTCCAGGCGATCGTGGTCGTGCTGTGGTGTCTGCTGCCGTTCTACTGGATGGTGGTGACCTCGTTCCGCGACGTCGGCTACACCTTCGACTCGACCCCGTGGTTCACCCACTTCACCTGGGACAACTACATCACCGCGTTCTCCACCAACCTCGGCAACCACCTCGGCCAGGCCCTGCTGAACTCGCTGTTCATCGGCGTCTGCGTCACGATCGTGTCCCTGGTGTTCGGCATCTTCGCCTCCTACGCCCTGGCCCGCCTCGACTTCCGGTTCAAGGGCATCGTGCTCGGCATCATCCTGGCCGCCTCGATGTTCCCCGGCGTCGCGCTCATCACCCCGCTGTTCCAACTGTTCACCTCGATCGGCTGGATGGGCACCTACCAGGCGCTGATCATCCCGCAGATCTCCTTCGCCCTGCCGCTGACGGTCTACACCCTCTCCTCGTTCTTCCGGGAGATGCCGTGGGATTTGGAAGAGGCCGCCCGCATCGACGGGTGCACCCAGGCGCAGGCGTTCCGCAAGATCATCCTGCCGCTGGCCGCCCCGGCGGTCTTCACCACCGCGATCCTGGCGTTCATCTCCTCCTGGAACGAGTTCCTCATCTCCAGCCAGCTCTCCAGCGACGCCACCCAACCGGTCACCGTCGCGATCGCCTCCTTCACCGGCAGCCAGCCGCACCAGGAGCCCTACACCGCCGTCATGGCCGCCGGCACCATCGTGACCGTCCCGCTCATCATCCTGGTGCTGATCTTCCAACGCCGGATCGTCGCAGGCCTCACCGCCGGCGGAGTGAAGGGCTGAACGGATGCGCTGGAGCGACCCGCGGGAGGCCGTCGACGTCGGACTCGGCTTCGTCGGCTTCTTCGCGGTCGCGTTCTTCGTCATCACGCTCGTCTGCGAGCTGACCGGGCAGCCGGCGCTCGCCTGGGCGCTGATCACGCTGGTCCTGGTGCTGCTCTTCGTCGCGCTCTGGCAGGCGCGCCGCCGCATCCTGGCGGCGCGCCTCCGGGCCGAGGAGGAGCGGGCCGACACCGAGCACTCCTGACCGGGCTGACATGCGGATGCCCGGGATCGAGGAGGTCGCGCGCGCGACCGGCGTCTCCACGGCGACGGTCTCGCGCGCCTTGCGCGGCCTCCCGAACGTCTCCGACACGACGCGCGCCGCGGTGCGACGCGCGGCGGACGAGCTCGGCTACGTCGCGTCGTCGAGCGCGTCCGGCCTGGCGAGCGGCCGGACTCTGGCCCTCGGCGTGGTCGTCCCCTCGGTGAGCCGCTGGTTCTACACGCAGGTGATGGAGGGGGTGGATGCGGAGCTGCGCTCGGCCAGCTACGACATGATCCTGTTCAACCTGGGTGGCCATCGCGGCGACCGCGAGCGGGTCTTCCACCGCTCCATCCTGCGCAAGCGCACGGACGCCCTCCTGGCGCTCTGCCTCGACTTCACCGTCGAGGAGCGCGAGCAGCTGGCCTCCCTCGGGCATCCGACCATCGTCGTCGGCGGGCCCGTGAAGGGGCTGCGCAGCGTCGGCATCGACGAGCGCTCGACCGCGCGCCGGGCCACCGAGCACCTCCTGAGCCTCGGGCACACCCGGATCGCGCACCTCGGCGGCGAGGACGAGGAGGGCCTCAACAGCCAGGTCCCGGCCGGGCGGTTGCGCGGCTTCACCACCGCGATGCGCGCCGCCGGCCTGACCGTGCGGCCCGACTGGATCGTGCCGGGCGGCTTCGCGCTCCCCGCCGCCCGCGCGGCGATGAACCGGCTGCTCGACCAGCCGGGACCGCGGCCGACCGCCGTGTTCGCCGGATCGGACGAGATGGCGTTCGGCGCCATCCTGGCCGCCGGCGACCACGGCCTCGACGTTCCGGGAGACCTGTCTGTCATCGGCATCGACGACCACGACTTCTCGGAGTCCTTCGGCCTGACCACCATGGCGCAGAGTCCGTTCGAACAGGGCTCCGTTGCCACCCGCATCCTGCTCGACGAGCTGGCCGGCGCGGAGCCGCGCGGCCGCTCGGTGCGCTCCCCCGTCGAGCTCGTGGTGCGCACGTCGACGGCTCCGCCGCGCGGCGTGTACTGAGGACGCCCTCACATCTGAAAGAATGTTTCTGCGCCGTTGCTGCGGATCGCGCCTTTCGGGTAGGCACGATCCAGTGTGCAGCGGATGTTCGCGCCGGGCTTCCTAGCTCTCGACGCGAGAAGGGCCGCCCTGACTAGGACAGGGCGGCCCTTCGCTTTCCCCGCGCGGAACGAACTTTCACGCGCGGCGTCCGCGGATGCTCAGTCGGCGTCGGCGAGGGAGAGGACCTCGGCCTCCTGCTGCGCGGTCTCCTGCGGGGCGTCCACCCGGCGCAGATGCTTGTGGCCGATCATCACGAGGGCCACCGCGATCAGCACCGAGACGGCGCCGGCGTAGAAGGGCGTGGCCGGGCTGATCGTGTCGGCCAGCAGGGTGGCGGCCGGCGGGGCGATGGCGCCGCCGAGGAACCGCACGCCCGAGTACGCGCTCGAGGCGACCGAGCGGGGCAGGTCGGTGGCCTCCATCACGCACTCGGTGAGCACGGTGTTCAGGATGCCGAGGAGCAGGCCGCCCACGATCACGCAGACGATCAGCGCCGCGAGCGACGAGATGAAGAGGCCGGCGGCCGCCAGGTCGATGGCGAGCAGCGGCATCACGATCCAGAGCACCCGGGTGCGCGGGAGGCGGGCCGTCAGCAGCGGGGCGACCCAGACCGAGGTGACCGCGAGCGAGACTCCCCAGCCGAAGAAGATCAGGCCGAGGGTGATGGCGTCCTCCACGCCGAGCGGCACGAGCGCGAACGGCGTGTAGGCGAGCAGCACGAAGAAGCCGATGTTGTAGAACAGGGCGGCCGCGGCGAGGAAGCCGAGCGCCGGCCGGGCCAGCGCGCGGAACGGCGCGGAGAGCGTCGTCGGAACCGGCTTCTCCGGGTTCTTCTTCAGCATCGTCACGATGGCGATGAAGCCGATCGCCATCAGCGTCGCGGTGCCGAAGAACGGCCCGCGCCAACTCCAGCTGCCCAGCAGGCCGCCGAGCAGCGGGCCGATCGCGATGCCGAGGCCCAGGGCGGCCTCGTAGAGGATGATCGCGGCCGAGGTGCCGCCCGACGCCGCGCCGACGATCGTCGCGAGCGCCGTCGAGATGAAGAGGGCGTTGCCGAGGCCCCAGCCGGCGCGGAAGCCGATGATCGACTCCACGTTCTGCGACAGGCCGGCGGCGAGCGCGAAGACGACGATCAGCGCGAGCCCGATGAGCAGCGTGCGCTTGGCGCCGATCCGGCTCGAGATCCAGCTCGTGAAGAACATCGCGATCCCGGTGATGAGCAGGTAGCTCGTGAAGAGCATCTCGGTCTCGGTCGGCGTGGCCTGGAGGCTCTTGGCGATCGCCGGGAGGATCGGGTCGACCAGGCCGATGCCCATGAAGGCGATGACCGAGGCGAAGGCGACGGCCCACACTGCGGTGGGCTGCTTGAGGATGTTGTCTGGTTTGTCGTGCGACATCGCGGGGTGGGTGCTCCTGGTGAATCGGTGGTGCGGGAGGGGGAGAAGCGGGTGGTGCGCGGGGGC
>JAEWDJ010000067.1 GCA_023390155.1 Actinomycetes bacterium
GTTGGGCACGGCCTCCGGGTCCGTGGCCGTGACGACGGCTCCGGCCTCCGCGAGCCGCACGGCGACATCGAGTGCCGGTGAGTCGCGGATGTCGTCGGAGTGGGGCTTGAAGGCGAGTCCCAGCACCGCGACACGCAGCCCCGAGAGCTCGCCCGCCTCCTCGCGGACGAGGTCGACGACGCGGTCGCGACGCCGCAGGTTGATCTTGTCCACCTCGACCAGGAACTCGACGGCGTCGCCGCGGCCCAGCTCCCGGGCGCGGGCGGTGAAGGCGCGGATGTCCTTGGGCAGGCAGCCGCCGCCGAACCCGACGCCGGCGTTGAGGAACCGGCGGCCGATGCGGGCGTCGTGGCCGATGGCGTCGGCGAGGCGGGTCACATCCGCCCCGGTCACCTCCGCGATCTCGGCCATCGCGTTGATGAACGAGATCTTGGTCGCGAGAAAGGCGTTCGCCGCCACCTTCACGAGCTCGGCGGTCGCGTAGTCCGTCACGATCACCGGTGTGCCGGCCGCCACTGCCTTCGCATAGACCTCGTTCAGGATGCCGGCGGCCCGCTCCCCCGCCTCGCCGGCCGGGACGCCGTAGACCAGGCGGTCGGGGCTCACCGTGTCCTGCACGGCGAAGCCCTCGCGCAGGAACTCGGGGTTCCAGGTGAGCGTCACCTCCGGTGCGCGGTCGGCGACGAGCTCGGCCAGCCGGCCGGCGGTGCCCACGGGAACTGTGCTCTTGCCGACGAGCACGTCGCCCGGCTTCACGTGCTCCAGCAGGGTGCTGAACGCGGCGTCCACGAAGCGGAGGTCGGCGGCGTCGCCGTCGGCGCTCTGCGGGGTGCCGACGGCGACGAAGTGCACGTCGGCCCCTTCGGCCGCGGAGAAGTCCGTGGTGAAGCGCAGCCGGCCGCTGGCGGTGGCGGAGGTCAGCACCTCCGGCAGGCCCGGCTCGAAGAACGGCGCCCGGCCCGCCGAGAGCTCGGCGATCTTGGCCTCGTCCACGTCGATGCCGACCACCTCATGGCCGAGATCGGCCATCGATGCGGCGTGCACCGCGCCCAGATAGCCGCAACCGATCACGGAAATACGCATGTCGCCTCTTCTCGCCGCGCGTGCGGCCGTTCAGGTGAAATCAGGGTCGGGTTCGCTGTCGTACGCGGTGGCCGAGGTTCCAACAGGCCAGTGCCGGCGGCCGTTGTTGAGCACGCCGCGGCTCTCCTGCAGGTAGCAGTTGCCGCAGAGGGACTCGTAGGCGACGTCGACGCCGTCGATCGCGACCTGTGCTCCGTCGAACACGAAGACGCCGTCGACCGTGCGGGCGTTGAAGATCGCCTTGCGGCCGCACCGGCAGATCGTCTTCAGCTCCTCGAGGCTGTGCGCCACCTCCAGGAGGCGCCGGCTGCCCGGGAACGCCACGGTCTGGAAGTCGGTGCGGATACCGTAGGCGAGCACCGGGATGTCCTCGAGCAGGGCGATCCGCAGGAGGTCGTCGATCTGGGTCTCGGTGAGGAACTGAGCCTCGTCGACCAGGAGCGCGCTGACGTCGCGGGCGAACCGCTTGACCGTCCGCTCGCGGTGCTGCTGGAACTTGCCGTACGCGTCCGTCTCGGGGGCGATCAGGAAGTCGACGTCACGGGTCACGCCCAGTCGCGACAGGATGCCCATGTCGCCCTTGGTGTCGATCGCGGGCTTCGCGAGCAGCACCCGGTGACCGCGCTCCTCGTAGTTGTAGGCCGCCTGCAGCATCGCCGTGCTCTTGCCGCTGTTCATCGCGCCGTAGCGGAAATACAGTTTTGCCACGCGTCGATCCTAGACGGCGCCGGGCGGGTCAGGTGAGGTAACCGTCTTCGGCGGCGCGGCGAATGAGGTCGGCGCGGGAGCTCGTCGGCCGGCCGGCCTTGCCGTACTTCTCGCGCACACGGCGCAGGTAGGTCTTGGCCGTCTCGTACTGGACGTTCATAGCCGTGGCCACCTCGGAGGTCGTGCGACCGTCGGCGTAGAGCACGAGCGCCTGACGCTCGCCGTCGCTCAGCTTCGGCCGCGCCGCCTCGGGGATGATCGGGCGCGGACGCCACGCGGGCTCGCGCCGGTCGCCGTCGCGTCCGACGGCGGCGAGCGCGGCGGCGAGCAGCTCGTTCATCGGCTGCGATTTGGTCACGTAGGCGACGGCGCCGGCGGCGAGCGCGGCGGCGCGGTCCTCCTGGGTGGCGACCGCGCTGAGGACGACGACCTTCGCACCCGCGGCGCGGCAGGTGCGTACGCGCGCACCGATCGAGACGGACTCGCGCAGCTGGAGGTCCATGATGACGAGGTCGGTCGGGAACGCGTCGCTGTGCACCAGCTCGATCCAGCTGCCCGCCCGCAGGACGAGGTCGAACTCGGGGGCGTTGCGCTCGATCCAGCTGGCGAGGCTGTCCAGCAGGATCTCGTGGTCGTCGAGGATCGCGAGCCGCGCGGGGGCGGGGACGGCGGAGGCGGGGGTGGTGCTCATGATCGGCTGCTTCCAGGGTAGGCGAATCGGAGCGTCAGCCCGCCCGCACGCACGCGCATGCCGGTCTCCATCGAGACGGAGCGGAGGGCGCTGAGGTACGGGACGAGTTCGCGCCGGAGGTCGCGCCGCGGCTGCCGCACGCGGGCGGTCAGGACGAAGGCGGGATGGTCGGGCTGGGAGACCTCGATGCGCACGCTCGACGCGTCGAGTCCGGGTGTCTCGGCGAGGGTGGCGAGCAGGGCGGTCACGATGGCCCGCTGCTCCTCGCTGAGGACGCGATCCAGCCGGTCCGGGTCGTGGACGCGCCCGCCCGTCGCACCCGCGCGTCCGGGGTCGCGCGCGGTCAGCGCCTGCTCGAGCGTCTCGTCGAGCCAGGTGCGCTCGACCGACGACACCGCGAGGGCGCGGAGCCCGGCCGCGAGAGCGGCGGCCCGATCCCGGTCGGCGGGCGTGATCTCGCCGCGCTCCAGGAGGCCGGTGAGGAAGGGCACGGCGTCCTGCTGCAGGGCCGCGGCACCCTCCTGCGCGACCATCCGCCGCGCGACCTGCTGGAGTTCGCTCTCGAGTCGCTGCTTGCCCTCCCGCGCGACCTCCCGCCAGCGCAGGGTCTCGCCCGTCATCGTCCAGGCGTAGCCCGCGCCGCCGGCGGCGAGGGCCAGGACGGGCGTGGCGGCGACGGTGGCATAGACGACCGGTCCGGTGCTGATGACGAGGGAGGCGGACTGCATGGCGGCGAGCACGCCGACGATGACCGCGACGGCGACCGCGACGGCCAGCACCTCGAGCACCGGCCGGTAGAGCGGCATGGCGATCAGGAGGAGCGCGACGGCGATCTGCCCCCAGTCGTCCTGGATGCGTTCGTTGCCGCCCCACACCGCGGCCGAGAACAGGACGGCGGCGACGGTCGCCATTCCGATGACGGCGATGTGCGACCACCGGCCGAAGGGGGCGAGCCCCGGGTGCGTGCGGACCGTCGCGATCAGCACGGCGACGGCGAGCACCGCGATCGCGGCGATCGCCAAGCCCGTGGAGCGGAGCTGCGCGTGGTGCCAGAGGGTGGAGGCGATGGCGTACCCGATCGCGGTGGCGCCGATGAGCGGCACCAGCAGCCAGGCGGACTGCACGCCGAGCGGGTCGAGCCGCTGCGGCGTGCGTTCGACGGGCACCGAGCGCAGCCGCACGATCGTGTCGGTCGCGACGCTCCGCGCCGTGCTCATGCGGCCTCCTCCGCCGCACAGGGCACGACCATGATCACGGTCGTGCCGACGTCTTCGCTCGAGTACACCGTCACCGTCCCGCCCACGCGCGAGATGCGGTCGTGCACGGACTGCCGGAGCCCGAGCCGATCCGTCCCGGTGGCATCCGGCGAGAACCCGCGGCCGCCGTCGACGACCATCACCGAGACTGAGTCGTCGCACACGCTGAGCGCGACTTCGGCGGTCGCGCTCCCGGAGTGCCGGATGACGTTGACCAGGCACTGTCGCACCGCGAGCCCCACGGCGCGGAGCGTGGCGTCGTCGAGCCGCGCGACACAGGAGCGGTCGCCCGACACGTCGACCGCGAGCCCCTCGTCGCGCGCATCCTCGATCGCCCGGTGCAGATCGCTGCGGTACCAGGGGTCGTCGCCGGCGCCGCGGGAGGCGGTCGTCGACGGGGAGGTCGAGAGCGAGGGGAACCCGTCGTCGAGGGCGGCGAGGTCGGCCGCGATGCGTTCGCGCAGCCGCGGGGCGAGCGGACCGGTGTCCGCCCGGGACACGGCGAGCAGGTCGCTGAGCACCGTGTCGTGCGTGTCGGCCGCGACGTCCGCTGCGAGCGTTCGCCGCAGCTCGACCAGCCGCACCTCCCGCACCGCGCGATGGAGGGCCGCCTGCGTGCGACCGCGCGAGCCGCGCGTGAGGCCGTCGAACGCCAGCACTCCCACGAGCAGGAGGTAGGCCCCCAGCGAGATCGCGTCGGTCGTGAACGTCCGACCGGTGGTGACGGCGGCCAGCAGCACGGCCGTCTCGGCGAGCGCGAAGCCGAGCGACGCCCACAGGATGCCCGCGAGCGCGCCCGTCCCCGTGCCGCCGACCAGGGTCATCGCGACCACGGGCAGCGCCACCACGAAGAGGTCGGTGTCGCGGTAGGCCGGCGTCGCGACGAAGATCGCCACGACGTAGCAATAGGTGCAGAGGGTGCCCACGACGAGGTAGGCGATTGTCAGGCCGACCGTGCGTCCGCGTGCGAGGAGGGCGAGCACCGCGAGCAGGGCGACCATCGGGAGCAGCATCGAGAGCGTGAGCCAGGAGACGCCGTTGACGCCCTGCGCGAAGCCGGAGACGATCACGTTCACAACCGCCGCCGCGAGGCAGACCAGCCCGGCCCAGCGGGCCGCCGTCGCGAGGGCCCGTGAGTTGGCGGCCCGCGAGAGATGGGTGGGCAGGCCGAGCGACACGCGTACCCTTTCGAGCGGACAGACGATCCGGCAACGGCCGGAGGGGCCGGTTCGTCCCGACTCCCTGGGGAATTATGGCATCACTCGGACCCCACGTGTACCCCGCATCGAGGTGCCGGTTGTACCCCATTCGCTCTCCCCCGTCATCCCGCGTTCCCCCGCGGGCTCCTCGCATGCTCGTGTCAGAACAGCGTCGGCTGCATCCCCAGCGCCAGCAACGACGCCCCCACCAGCGATTCGGCATCCGGCGCGGCCTCCGGCGCCGCTCCCGACCCGCCGTCACCGACCGCCGTCGACCCCGGCCCGGCACCACCCGCCGGCCCGACGCCACCGGCACCGCGCACACGGCCGGCACCAGCACCAGGACCAGCACTAGGACCGGCACCCCCGCCCGCCGGCCGCCCCACGACCCGCCGCTCCCCTTCGTCGTCTCGCAGCATCCCGAGCGCCGACGAGCGCACGCCCCCGGTCGTCGGGTCCTCCTCGCCGCGCTGCAGACCGTGCGCCCGGATCAGCGGCTTGATGCGCGCCGCCAGCCACTTGCGGTACTCCGCCGGGGCGTACGTGCCGCGCCCGTACATGCTGCGATAGCGCGGCAGCAGCTCGGGATGCTCGCGACCGAGCCAGAGGTAGTACCACTCCTTGACGCCCGGCTTCAGGTGGAGCGCGGTGTAGAGCACCGAGGTCGCACCCGCCTCCTTCGCCTGGCGGAGCGCCTCGTCCAGGTGGGCCCGGGTGTCGGTCAGGTAGGGGAGGATCGGCATCAGGAAGACGGAGCAGTCCAGCCCGTGCTCGCGCACCGCGGTCACCGTGGCGAGCCGCGCCTTCGTCGTCGGGGTGCCCGGCTCGACGGACTGCTGGAGCTCGTCGTCGTAGACCGCGATGGACATCGCCAGGTCGACCGGCACCTTCTTGGCCGCGTCGGCGAGCCGGTCGAGATCGCGTCGCAGCAATGAGCCCTTGGTCAGGATGCTGAACGGCGTGCCCGTGTCGGTCAGCGCGTCGATGATGCCGGGCATGAGGGCGTAGCGCCCCTCCGCCCGCTGATACGGGTCGGTGTTGGTGCCGAGCGCGACGGGATGGTGACCCCAGCTCGGCCGCGAGAGCTCGCGGCGCAGCACGTCGGCCACGTTGACCTTGACGATGATCTCCTGGTCGAAGTCTTTGCCCTGGTCGAGCTCGAGGTAGCTGTGCGTGGGGCGCGCGAAGCAGTACACGCACGCGTGCGAGCACCCCCGATACGGATTGATCGTCCAGCCGAACGGCATGGGACCGCCCCCGCCGGGGATCTTGTTGAGCGCCGACTTCGCGAGCACCTCGTGAAACGTGATGCCCGCGAAGTCGGGCGTGCGCACCGAGCGCACGAGGTTGTTGAGCCGCGCGAGCCCGGGCAGCGTGGACGACGCCTCCGTCGTCAGTTCTTGCCCGCTCCATCTCATGACTTCATTCGAACATATGTTCGAATGAAGGTCAAGCGGCGCGCAGGGCGACCTCCTCCCCGCTCCAACGCGCGCGCAGCCACCGGTCGTGGCTGGCGACCACGACCGCGCCGGGATAGCCGCCGAGCGCTTCCTCCAGCTCGGTGGCGAGCGACAGCGAGAGGTGGTTCGTCGGCTCGTCGAGCAGGAAGAGGTGCGGCGGCCGGGCGAGGATGAGGGCCAGGGCGAGCCGCCGCTGCTGCCCGACCGACAGCGCGCCCACGGGCCGGTCGAGGTCGCGCGGCGCGATCAGGCCGAGACCGACGAGCGGGATGCTCTCGGCCCGCCGCTCCCCCATCGCCGCGGCGTACAC
>JAEWDJ010000033.1 GCA_023390155.1 Actinomycetes bacterium
AGCTCGACGACGAAGCCGTACTTCTCGCCCAGTTCGCGCAGGAGAGCCACATCGCCCGCCCCGCGGTGGCCGAAGCGGAAGTCGCTGCCGACGAGCACCTCCGCCGCGTGCAGCCGGTCGACCAGGATGCGGTGGACGAACTCCTCGGGCTCGAGGTCGGCGAGGGCGCGGTCGAAGGCGATCATGAGCGTCGCGTCGATGCCGGTGCCGGCGAGCAGGTCGAGCTTCTGCTCGTTGCTCACGAGCGACGCCGGGCACTTCTCCGGTGCGATCAGCTCGAGCGGGTTGCGGTCGAAGGTGATGACGGCGGCGGTCAGGCCGCGGCGCGAGGCGACCTCCCGGAGCCGCCCGATGACGGCGCGATGGCCGGAGTGGACGCCGTCGAACTTGCCGATCGTGACGGCGCTCGGGCCGAAGCCGTCCGGCACCTCCTCGACGGAATGGAAGACCCTCACGACGCGTCCGTCCGCGGCCGGTGCCCGCGCAGCCAGATCAGGCCCAGGATCGGGAGCGCCAGCGGGATGAAGAGGTAGCCCATCCCGTAGACCGACCAGACGGTCGCGTCCCGGCCGAAGGGATCGATGTCGTGGAGGCCGAGGGCGGCGGGCGCGAAGAGGCTCAGCGTGCCGATCACCAGCACGCCGACGAGCTCGAAGGTGATCGTGATCCAGGCGACGCGGTACCAGACGCGGCCGGGGGCGACCAGCGCGATCGTCGCGACGATGTAGACGACGGCGGCGACGGCCGAGAGCGTGAACGCCACGGGCGCCTCGTCGAAGCGGTCGATGATCTGGAAGACGCTGCGCCCGGTCGCGGCCAGGGCCAGCACGCCGTAGACGAAGACGAGCACCCGGCCGATGCCGGAGATGCGCCGGGAGGGCTTGCGCGCGGCGCGCTCGCTGGCGGACATGGTGAGGGGAGACATCGAGAACGATTCTATTCGCGCGGGCGGCCCGCCGCCGTCGTCGGGGTCAGGCGCCCTGCACGAACCAGATCTGGCCCATCCGGTACACCATCACGGCGATGGCGAGGCAGACCCCGCCCAGGATGACCGTGCTCCACCGGTTGCGCTCGATCAGGGCCCAGAAGCCGCCCGCCGCCGGCAGGATCAGCGCGGAGATCAGATAGATGTAGAACTCGGGGAGGCTGCCGCTCGGCTGGTTGCCGGCCGCCGGCGACACGATGGCGACGACGAGCTGCACGATGAGCAGCAGCTCGACCAGCGCGACCGCGCCCATCGTCAGGTCGTTCGGCACGCGGCCCGCGAGACCGAGCACGACGCACAGCACTCCGGCGGCGCAGGCGACGACCACCTGGACCGTGGTGAACCAGTCGATCATGCCGTGGCGATCTCGTCCGTCGGGAAGTTCACGAGTGTCCTTGCTTCCTTTCCACGGAACTCGATGAGCCCCACGAGGTGGCCCGTCGGGGCGACCGCCGCGACGGGGACGCCGCCCGGGCCCTCCCGGTCGGCGAGGTGGATGCGGCGGCCGTGCGTCAGGTCGATGGCCTGCTGCTCGGTCAGGTCGAGGCGCTCGAACAGCGCCGTCGCCGCGTCCACGGCCGGCAGCAGCGCCGACTCCGGGTCGAGCGTATCGAGGTCGTGGGCGTCCCGCACGTCGTAGCGGCCGACCCGGGTGCGACGCAGGGCGGTCAGGTGGCCGCCGACGCCGAGCCCGGCGCCCAGATCGCGCGCGAGCGAGCGGATGTAGGTGCCCGACGAGCACACGACGCGCACGTCGAGGTCGATCGCGTCCTCCGCGCGGCGTTCGGCGAGCAGCTCGAACTCCGAGACGGTCACGGCGCGCGACGGGAGGACGACCTCCTCCCCCGCGCGCACCCGGGCGTAGGCGCGCTTGCCGTCGACCTTGATGGCGCTGACGGCGCTCGGCACCTGCTGGATCTCGCCGGTGAGCGCGGCGATGCCGGCCCGGATCGCGTCGGCCGGGACCGCGGCGAGCGCCGCGGGTTCGGCGCGCGCGGTCTCGTCGCCCTCCGCGTCGTCGGTGGTCGTGGTCGCGCCGAGGCGGATGGTCGCGAGGTACTCCTTGTCGGCGCCGACGATGTAGGTGAGCAGCCGGGTGGAGGAGTTGACGCCGACGATCAGCAGCCCGGTCGCCATCGGGTCGAGGGTGCCCGCGTGGCCGACCTTGCGGGTGCCGGCCAGCCGCCGGACGCGCGCGACGACGTCGTGGCTGGTCATCCCGGCGGGCTTGTCGACCAGGAGGAGCCCGCTGCCCGTCACTTCTCCGCTCCGGCGGTGTCGAGCACGAGCTGCAGCTTGGTGCGGAAGGTGCTCTCTAGCAGTTCGGTCGCGCAGGGGTCGGCGCCGTACTCGTCGGGGAGCCGGAGGCCGAGGAGGGTGTTGAGCAGCATCCCTTCGGCGAGGAAGGAGCGCGCCTCGTCGGCGGCGAAGCCGGCGTCCTCACGGAGCATCCGGTAGATGGTGATGAAGCCGTCCCGCGCCTTGCCGCCGATGACGGGGTCGTGGCCCATCCCGAACGCCTGCATGAGCGAGAGGAGGGTGCCGCGGTCCTCGATGAGGTTCACGTAGGCGAGCCCGAGGCGGCGGCCGATCTCGAGGTGCGGGTCGCCGGGCTCGCCGCCCGGCCTCCCCTGCTCGGTCCATTCCGCGATCGTGTCGGAGAACGCGACCAGCAGCGTGTCGAGCGCACGGCCCAGCACCTCGACGAACAGGTTCTCCTTGCTGCCGAACATCCGCACGACATAGGGCTGGCTGATGCCCGCCGCCTTCGCGATCTGGTCGGTGGTGGCGCCGAAGTAGCCACGCTCGCCGAACACCCGCCCGGCGGCGCCGAGGATCTGCTCCCGGCGCTCGGCGGAGGGGATCCGCTCGTTGATCTTGTCCGTCACGCTTGACAGGTTATCAGTCGATTACTAGAGTCCGATGTAATCATTCGATTACTACCACCCGTCCGGCCCGCCCGGACCCCACCCGAGAGAGGGCGACCATGACCGCAACGGCCCCCGCCCCCGGCCGCACGATCGCCGGCCGGCGCATCCCCGTCTGGCTCGCCATCGTGGCGGCCTCCCTGCCCATGTTCATGGCGACCCTCGACAACCTCGTGGTGACCAGCGCCCTCCCGGTGATCGCGCGCGACCTGAGCGCCTCCATCGAGGAGCTGCAGTGGGTGGTCAACGCATACACGCTGAGCTTCGCGACGCTCATGCTCATGGCCGTCGGGCTCGGCGACCGGTTCGGGAGGCGCACGGTCTTCGTGGGCGGGATCGTGGTCTTCACGCTCGCGAGCGCCGCCGCCGCCCTCTCGACCGAGCCGTGGATGCTGATCGCCTCCCGCGCGGTCCAGGGCGTCGGCGCGGCAGCGCTCCTGCCGCTGTCGCTGACCCTGCTCGCCGGGAGCGTCAGCGAGCGGCTGCGCCCGGCCGCCATCGGCATCTGGGGCGGCATCTCCGGCCTCGGCGTCGCCCTGGGCCCGCTCATCGGCGGCGCCGTGGTGGAGGGCTGGAACTGGCAGGCCATCTTCTGGCTGAACGTCCCGCTCGGCGTCATCGCCCTGCCGCTCGTCCTCCTCGCGCTGCCGAACAGCTTCGGCGCGCGGCTGCGCTCCGACATCGTGGGGCTGCTGCTGGCGGCCCCCGGCGTCTTCGGGCTCGTCTACGGCATCGTGCGCGGCAACGACGCGGGGTGGGACAGCGCCGAGGTGCTGGTCTCGCTGATCGCCGGCGGCGCCCTCCTCGTCGCCTTCGTGCTGTGGGAGGCGCGGGCTGCCTCGCCCCTCCTGCCGCTGCGGCTGTTCCGCGACCGCAGCTTCACGGTGGCCAACCTCGTCGGCATGACCTTCAGCTTCGGGATCTTCGGCGCGATCTTCATCCTGATCCAGTTCCTGCAGGTGGTGCAGGGGCACACCCCGCTCGAGGCCGGGGTGATGACCATGCCGTGGACGCTGGCGCCGATGATCGTCGCGCCGCTCACCGGCCTGGTCTCGTCGCGGACGGGAACGCGTCTGCCGATCGTGGCCGGACTGGTGCTGCTGGCAGTGTCGATGGGCTGGATCGCCCTCACGCTCTCGGCCACGCTGCCGTACTCGGAGATGTGGCCGCCGTTCCTCCTCGCGGGCGTCGGCATGGGCCTGGTCTTCGCGCCCAGCTCGACCGCAGTGCTCGCGAACATGCGATCGGCCGACCACGCCAAGGCGTCCGGCACGAACTCCACCCTCCGCGAGATCGGGGTGGCCCTCGGCGTCGCCGTGCTCACCGCGGTCTTCACCGGAGCCGGCGGGACGCTCACGCCGACGGGATACGTGGATGCGGCCGTCCCCGCCGTCTGGGTGGGCGCGGCGGCACTGGCCGTCGCCGCCGTGATCGCGCTCGCGCTGCCCGGGCG
>JAEWDJ010000077.1 GCA_023390155.1 Actinomycetes bacterium
GGGCGAGGCGATCCGCGAGTGGGGCGCCGGTCTCCTGGGTGCGCTGCAGGCCGGCACCTGGCCGGTCGACGCGACCGTCGACATCCTGCGCCGCACCCCGCCGCGCACCCGCTCGGGTGCCCTCGCCGACGAGGGCCCGGAAGACGGCAGCGGCCGCATCGCCGCGGTCGTCGCGAGCCTCCTGGATCTCGACCGGTCGTACCTGGCCGTGCAGGGTCCGCCCGGCACCGGCAAGTCGTACCTCGGCGCGCACGTCATCGCGCGCCTGGTCGCCGACCACGGCTGGCGGGTGGGCGTCGTGGCGCAGTCGCACGCCGTGGTGGAGAACCTGCTCGACCGTGTGGTCGGCGCCGGCCTCGACCCCGCCCGCGTCGGCAAGTCGGCCAGCGCCTCCGCGGACGGGGACACATCGCGGGCGTTCACGGTCATCCCGCCGGACGGCCACGTCATCTTCGCGGAGGACAACGCGGTGGGCGGATACGTGCTCGGCGGCACCGCGTGGGACTTCGCGAACCCGGGGCGGGTGCCCCGCGACAGCCTCGACCTGCTGGTGGTGGACGAGGCGGGCCAGTTCTCCCTGGCGTCCACCATCGCCGTCGGTGTCGCCGCGAAGAACCTGCTCCTGCTCGGCGATCCGCAGCAGCTGCCGCAGGTGAGCCAGGGCCGGCATCCCGAACCGGTCGACGGCTCCGCTCTCGGCTGGGTGAGCGACGGGCACGACGTGCTGCCGCCGGAGTACGGCTACTTCCTCGCGGAGAGCCGGCGCATGCATCCCGCCGTCGCGGGGCCGGTCTCGGTGCTCTCGTACGAGGGCAAGCTGCAGGCGCACCCGGAGGCCGCACGGCGCCTGCTCGCCGGCGTGGAGCCGGGCCTCCATCCCGTGCCCGTGGTGCACGCCGGCAACGCGACGGCCTCGCCCGAGGAGGCGGCGGTCGTGGTCGACCTCGTGGGGGCGGTACTCGGCCGCTCCTGGACCGACCCGTCGGTGGGGGCGGACGACGCACCGCTCGGACCCGAGGACGTCATCGTGGTGACGCCGTACAACGCCCAGCTGGCGGAGGTGCGGGCGGCGCTCGACGCCGCGGGCCACACGGCCGTCCGGGTGGGGACCGTGGACAAGTTCCAGGGGCAGGAGGCCGCGGTCGCGATCGTGAGCCTCGCCGCGTCGAGCGCCGCGGACGCGCCGCGCGGAATGTCGTTCCTGCTGATGAAGAACCGGCTCAACGTCGCGATCTCCCGCGCCAAGTGGGCCGCCTACCTCGTTCACTCGCCCGAGCTGTCCGAGTTCCTTCCCTCGACGCCGACCGGGGTCACAGAGCTGAGCGGGTTCATCCGTCTGGTCGAGGGTGGCTGAGCAGGCTACGGTGGTGCCATGACTCCCGAGGAGCTGGCGACGCTCGCGGCGCTCCGCCGGGCGCGCGACCTGATCGACCGCGACTACGCCAAACCGCTCGACGTGCCCACGATGGCCGCGCACGCCTACATGTCGGCATCGCACTTCTCGCGGCAGTTCCGTGCGGCGTACGGCGAGACGCCCTACAGCTACCTCATGACCCGCCGCATCGAGCGCGCGATGGCGCTGCTCCGCACCGGGATGAGCGTGACCGACGCGTGCATGACGGTGGGCTGTACCTCGCTCGGCTCCTTCAGCGCCAAGTTCACCGAGCTCGTGGGCGAGACACCGACCAGCTACCGCTCGCGCGAGCATCTGTCGGTCGCGGTGATGCCGGACTGCATCGCGAAGCAGCGCGTGCGTCCCGTGCGCAGCCGCTCGGTCGGCTGAGCCGCGGGGCGCGAGGCCGCCGCCCGCCTCCACGGAACCGAGCAGTTTTGGAGAAGCGCCGCCCGGGGCCTCTTCCTAGAGTGAAGCCATGAGCATCTCCGTACACTTCGTCGACATCATCGCCACCGACCCCGCGGAATCCCTCGTGTTCTACCGCGACGCGCTCGGTCTCGACGTCCTCAACGACGTCGCCTACGACGGTCACCACTGGATCACCATGGGGGTGGCCGGCGATCCCGGCTCCCAGATCGTCATCTCCGACCCGTACGCGGGGCGCCCGCAGGCCGACGGCGACGCCCTCGCCGCGCTGGTCGCGAAAGGGACGCTGCCCGGCGTCGTCTTCAGCACCGACGACGTCGACGGCCTGTTCGAGCGCATCCGCGCGACGGGCGCCGAGGTCCTCCAGGAGCCGATCGACCAGTTCTACGGCTCGCGCGACTGCGCGTTCCGCGACCCCGCGGGCAACATGGTGAAGATCCAGCAGTGGGGCATCGCCCAGGCCGCCGGGGCGTGAGAGGGAACGGCGTCTGAAAGATCGCCCGCCGCCCCGCTCAGGCGGGCCGCACGGCGACGGGGACGAACTCCCGCACCGGGTGGGCCACCGTGGCGGCGCACGTGCTGAGGAGCGGATCCGACATCCGTTCGCCGACCTCCACCTCGACGCGTCCTCCCGCGTGCTCCAGCACGACGGTCCAGCCGTGCGGGTGCGGGCGCTCGGAGACGACGCGGTACGCGTCGATCGCACGCTCGCCCGAGCGGTCGCGGGCGAACGCCTCCGCCGCCTGGGCGACCGTGGTGAGGGCGGTGCGCCCGCGGAGATACCGCGGGTCCACGTCGCCGTCCGCGTGCGCCGCCACGATCCCGACGGCCTCGTCGGCCGGGACCGCCCCGTAGAGCAGCCCGTGCGGGAAGAGGATCATCGTCGCGGCGAACCGGTCCCCGCCGAGGTGGGAGCACTCCCACGTCTCGTCGGGGTGGGCGGCGGCGAGAGCGGCGACCACCGGCCGCCCGCGCACGGCGCAGCACTGGTC
>JAEWDJ010000106.1 GCA_023390155.1 Actinomycetes bacterium
CGTCTCCCGGTCAGGCTGCTGAGGTGCGGGCCGCCTCCCGGTCAGGCTGCAGACGAGCGGCCCACCTCCCGGTCAGGCTGCAGACCTGCGGGCCGCCTCCCGGTCGCGGAGGAGGCGCGCCGGCCGCCTCCCGGTCGCACAGCACGTGCGGCCCCCTCCCGGTCAGGCAGCACACGCGCGCCCGCCTCCCGGTGGCGCAGCACACGCGCGCCCGCCTCCCGGTCGCGCAGCAGACCTGCAGCCCACCTCCCGGTCGCGCAGCAAACTGCGCCGTCCCCCACCTCCGCATGCAGCCACCCGCCCCTTACGCTTCCCGCACCGACACAGCGTGTCGGCGGAAGCAGCGACGAACGGATGACCGACGCGACAGGCGGACGAGTAGCCGGTCAGGCCACGAGCGCGAAGCCGGCGGTCCAGGAGATGCGCTCGGCGGCGGCGAGGGTGATCTGCAGGAAGCCGAGCGACTCGAGCTCGCGGGCGCGCTTCAGGGAGCCGGCGTCGACGGCCTTGAGGCCGGCGGCGGTCACGATGCCGGCGAGGGTGGCCTTGGCGGCTTCGTCGTCGCCCGCGATGAGCACGGTCGTGGTCTCCTGGTCGACCTTGCCGGAGGCGAGGGTCGCGCCGAAGTTGGTGTTGAACGCCTTGAGGACCGTCGCGGCGGGGAGCTTGCCGGCGATCACGGCGGCGGCGGAGCTGTCGGCGGGGACGGCCAGGCCGTCGAAGGTCGCGAAGTCCACCGGGTTGGTGATGTCGACGACGATCTTGCCGGCGAGCGCCTCGCCGTAGGTGGCGATGACGGCGTCCACCTCGGGGTACGGGACGGCGAAGACGACGACATCGCCGTTCACCGCGCCGCCCTCGCGGCCGAGGTACTCGACCGTGCTGCCGCCAGCCGCGGCGACCCCGCCGATCGCCTTCGCCATGGTGCCGTTTCCGATGATGCTGACCGTGCTCATGCGAGCCTCCGTTTCCTGGCCGGCCGATGTCGGCCGAGCGTCGATTTAGTTGATGCGTCAACCAATGTACGCCCGGGATGGTTGAAGCGTCAAGTATTGCTAGAATGGTCCGCATGACGACGAGCGACGACCTCGCCGGGCGCGAACGCGACGCCTGGCTCGGGCTCGTCGCGCTCACGCAGCTGCTGCCTCCCGTTATCGACGGCCAGCTTTCCCGCGACTCCGCGGCCACCCACTACGAGTTCTTCGTCCTCTCGCGCCTCGCCGAATCCCCCGGCCACCGCCTGCGCCTCAGCGCGCTCGCCACCGCGACCAACGCCTCCGTCTCGCGTCTGAGCCACGTGATCACCCGGCTGGAGGCGCGCGGCCTCGTCGTGCGGATGCCCTGCGAGGAGGACGGCCGCGCGACCAACGCCGTGCTCACCGACGCGGGCGCCGAGTTCGTCGCGACCGCCGCCCCGGGCCACCTGGACACCGTGCGCTCCCGCGTGCTCGCCGCGCTCACCCCGGAGCAGGTGGATCAGCTCGCCGAGATCTCGCAGTCCATCGTCGGCGCGATCGACCCCACGCGCCGCCCCGCCGACACCTGCGCCTCCATCGTCGCCGCCACCCCCTGACCCCCCCCACCCACCCCGCCCAGCCATCCATTCCTCACTTGTTCCGGCCGACACGCCGTCGGGAGCCGGAACAAGTGAGGAACGGATGGCTGGGCGGGCTGGGCGGGGTGGGGCAGGACGGCGCGGGCGGGTCAGTCGATGAGGTCGCGGGCGGCGAGGAGGCGGAGGACCTCGCGGCCGGCGGGCGGGCAGCGGTCGGCGTCGGCCGTGGTGACCCAGTGGAGGGCGCCGACCTCGGCCGAGGGGGTCGGTTCGGCGTCCGTGCGGGCGCGGAAGACGTGCATGTGGACCATGCGGCCCTCGGCCTGGCCGTGGGCCAGGGTGCGGACCTCGAAGAGCTCCTCCAGGGCGGCGGGGTCGAGGGTCAGCGCGACCTCCTCGTGCGCCTCCCGGGCGGCGGCCTGAGCTGGCGTCTCGCCCGGGTCGATCTTGCCGCCGGGCATGTAGTGCACCTCCCGGCCGCGGGCGGTCACCATGAGCACGGTGCGGTCGCGGATGAGCGCGATGGCGGCCACCTGAAGCGGAGGGAGGGTCATGCCTCCACGCTAGGCGATGGCAGCACCGCCAGAATGGCTGCATGCTCACCGCCGACACCGCCCGCGCGTTCGTGGACCGCTGGCTCACCGACTGGAACGCCCACGACCTGGAGGCGCTGCTGGCGCACTACGCGGACGACGTGGTGTTCACGTCGCCGCTGGCCGAGCGCCTGCTGCCCGGGAGCGGGGGCGTGGCGCGCGGCAAGGAGGCGCTCCGGCGGTACTGGGCGGCGGGCCTCGCCGCGCTCCCCGACCTGCGATTCGAGGTGCTGGAGCACTACGTGGGCGTGGACACCCTGGTCATCCGCTACCGCAACCAGAACGGCGGGGTGGTCTGCGAGGTGCTGGAGTTCGCCGACGGCCTGATCGCGCGCGGCCACGGCACCTACCAGGCGGCGTAGCGAGCCGCACGGGCACGCGACCCGCACCCCGCGCCGAGCGCGCCCTCCCCCTCAGCGCCGCGACAGCAGCGACGTCACCCGCAGCCGGCCGGAGTGGATCCACACGTCCGAGTACTCGATCGGGCGGCCGTCGGCGAGGTAGGTCACCTGCTGCAGGTACTGCACGGGCGCGCCCGGCTCGAGGTCGAGGGCGGCGGCGGTGGAGGTGTCGGCGGCCTCGGCCGAGAAGGTGCGGCGGGCGCTGCCGATCTTGAGCTGGAAGCGGCCCTCGAGGGTGCCGAAGAGGCTCGCGCTGGTGAAGTCGGTGTCTTCGAGGCCCGGTGCGAGGTCGGTGCGCACGTAGTTGGCGAGCAGGGCGACGGGGCCGTCGTCGGTGCGGCGGAGCCGGCGGAGGGTGAGGACCTTCGCACCGGGCGGGGTGTCGAGCAGGGCGGCGACCGGGCGCGGAGGCTCCAGCAGCACGCACTCCAGCACGTCGGTCTCGGTGACGACGCCCTGGTTGGCGAAGTCCTCCGAGAGGGTGCTGAGCTTCTGGGCGATGGAGGGCTCGATGGTGGTCGAGGTGACGAAGGTGCCCTTGCCGCGGATCTGCCGCAGCAGCCCCTCCTCGATGAGCGTCGTCAGCGCCCGGCGGAGGGTGCCGCGGCTCACGCCGAGGTCGTGGGCGAGCTCCGGTTCGCTCTTCAGCCGGTAGTGCGCGGGCCACTCGCCCGTCGCGATGCGGCCCCGGATGCGCTCCGAGATCTGCGCGTGGAGGGCGATCGGGGCTTCCCGGTCGACGTCCCCCTCGTCGAACAGCTCCTGGTTCACGGTCACCGTGTGGTCCCTCCCTGGCGTGCGCCGCCGTCCCGACCTTAGTTCACCCGGGACGGCGGCGGTGCGGTCAATAGCTGGCGGTCGTCTCGTCGCCCGAGTCGGTGATGATCTCGAGGCCCGCGCTGGTGCCGAGGAGGCTGGCGCCCGCCTCGAGCAGGGACAGCGCCTGCGGGTAGCTCTTGATCGAGCCGGAGGCCTTCACGAGCACGCCGTCGCGGGCGAGCCCGACGAGGTAGCGGACGCTCTCGGGGTTGGCGGTCTCGATCTGGCCGCTCGACGCATTCTTGAGGTAGGCGACGCCGGCCTCCATCGAGAGCTCGACGGCGGCGCGGCGCTCGTCGGGGGTGAGCAGGGGCAGTTCGAGCATCACCTTCACCGGGATGCCGGAGGCGCGGACGACGCCCGCGATGTCCTCGCGGAAGGCGTCGTACATCCCCGTCTTCAGCCAGCCGATCTGCACGCCGATGTCGAGCTGGGTCGCGCCCAGCTTGGCGATGGACTCGGCCTCGGCGGCCTTGCCCGCGCTCGTGGTCACGCCCACGGTGGGGAAGTCGAGGGCGGTCGCGATGCCGACGCCGGTGCCCGCGAGCTCGGCGGCGACGACATCCACCCAGGAGGCGGGGACCATGGCCGCGTTGAAGCCGTGCTCGACGGTCTCGCGGGCGTGCGCCACGATCTCGTCACGGGTCGTCCCGACCTCGATCTTCGTGTGCTGGATGTAGGGGGCAAGCTCGGCGGGGGCGAGGGTCTTCTCGCCGGAGGCCTGGGTGGTGGTCACGGTTGTTCCTTTCGTGGACCGCGGGATGCGGGGAGGTGAGGGATGGTGAGATGCGTCCGTCAGAGCCGGTCGGCGTAGTAGTCGGGGGCGATGACGCCGTCGCCGCCGAACCAGCGCGGCACGTCGACGCCGCAGACGAGGCCGATGTTGCCCCAGGGCTCGAAGGCTCCGGTGCGGACGATGACCTTGGCCTGCTCCGCGACCGCCCCGAGCATGTCGGCGTGGCTGCGGGTGCTGAACTCGGCGCCGGCGAAGCGCTCGCCGAGCCACTCGTCGAGGCGCGGGTTGTTGCTGACGACGTCATCGGCGCGCACGACGCCCTCCACGACGAGCTCGTCGGCGATGAGCCCGAGCACGGTGCGCAGGTCGGGGAGGTTCTCGGCGATCGCGAGGTCGATGCGGTGCGCGCAGCGCGGGATCGGGAACCCGGCGTCGACGACGAGCAGCAGGTCGGTGTGGCCGAGGGTGGCGAGCGCGCCGCTCAGCTCGGCGTTGAGGATGCCGGTCTTCTTCATGTCTCTCCTTCGGTGGGTCGGGGCGGGTCGGTGGGCCGGCGCTTCCCGGCGGTCAGGCGTGGACCGCGGGCACGGCCCCGGTCGCGGCGGCCATGATGTTCTCCTCGGTCGCCTCCGCCGTGGGCAGCACGGTCGAGATGCGCCCCTCCGTCATGACGGCGATGCGATCGGTGACGGTGAGCAGCTCCGGCAGGTCGGACGACGAGCAGAGGATGGCGACGCCCGCCGCGGCGAGCGCGAACAGCTGCTCGTAGATCTCGGCCTTGGCGCCCACGTCCACGCCGCGGGTCGGCTCGTCGAGGATGAGCACGCTCGGCTCGATCGCGAGCCAGCGGGCGAGCATGGCCTTCTGCTGGTTGCCGCCCGAGAGGTTGACGATCGGGGTGTGGAGGGACGCGGTCTTGACCGTCAGGGCGGTGGCGAGGCGGCCCGACTCCTTGTCGAGGGCGCCGCGCCGCACGAGCCCGGCGCTGGTGTGCCTCCCGAGGGTGAGCACGCCGATGTTGTCGCCGACGCCGAGGGAGCTGAGGAGGCCCTGGGCGCGGCGCTCGCCCGGCACGAAGCCGAGGCGGCGGCGCACGGACTCGCCGGGCGACCGGCGGTCGTAGGCGGCGCCGTCGAGCAGCACCCGGCCTCCGGTGCCGCGGTCGGCGCCGAAG
>JAEWDJ010000171.1 GCA_023390155.1 Actinomycetes bacterium
GTCCATGAGTGCGCGCAGGGTCGGGGCGACGAGGACGCGGTCCTCCGGCATCGCCCAGACCGGAATCTCGCCCTCATCGGCGACGGCGCGCTCCAAAGCGCCCACGATCTCGCCGATGCGCTCGCCGTCGACCCGGTTCGCGATCACGGCGAAGAGCTGGGCGTGCTCGTCGGCCAGCTCCGCGAGGGCGATCTCGGTCGCCTGGAACATCTCTTCCGGCGTGCGGGCTGGGCCGGCGATGACCTGAGTGTTGGCGGGGGTGTTCTCGTCGTGACCGCGGCCGCCGAGCACGAGCAGCACCGGCGCGCCGAGGTTGGCGGCGATGCGGGCGTTGTAGCCGAGCTCGGTCGGGCTGCCGACGTCGGTGTAGTCCGAGCCCAGGATGACGACGGTGTCGAACCGCGCCTCCACCGCCCGGAACCGGTGCACGATCTCGGCGAGCGCCGCGTCCGCGTCGGCGTGGACGTCTTCGTACGTCGTCCCGATGGCCTCCTCGTACGACAGATCGGCCGTGACGCGCTCGAGCAGCAGTTCCAGCACGTAGTCGCGCTCGACCGTGGAACGGGCGATCGGGCGGAACACGCCGACGCGGCCGACCGAGTGCCGCAGTGCCTCGATCACGCCGAGCGCGATCGTCGACTTGCCGGTGTGCCCCTCCGCGGAGGTGATGTAGAGCGAACGGACCACGTCTCAGCCGATCCGCTCGATGGCCGGCAGACGGTATTCGCCCGAGAGCACCGCGGCTCCGGGCGCGTACATGCGCATCAGCGGGCGGAACTCCCCGGCGGGCGTCGGCAGCCAGTTCGCGGCGGCCGTCGGGTCGGTGGGTCGGGTGGCGCTCATCGTGATGGTCAGTCCTCCGTCGTCGTCGTACACGATCCCCCTCGTCCGGTCGCCCACGGAGTACCGGTCCGCCGCGTTGGCGACAAGGAAGTACCCCGGGAGGTCGTACATGGTGAGGGACCAGAAGGCGCCGACCGGCGGGGTCGGCGCGAGGCGCAGCCGGTAGACGTGCTCACCGCTGAGCGCGTCGCCGTCGGCGTCCTCGTACGTGGCGGAGTAGGCGGCCTCGTAGCCGTGGTTGCCCCACAGCCCGCCGAGCGCCGCAGCCGCGCGGACGGCGTAGCGCGTCCGCGGGTCGTCCAGCTTCCAGGCTGGGTCGTCGAGGGCGCCCACCTCGAAGAAGTCCAGGTTGTAGTCGAACGCGTGGAGGCTGACCTGCCAGTGGTTCACCGCCGGCGATCCCGTGCGCAGGGACGACTCGAGCGCCTCCTTGCCGACGGCGTAGCCGGTCTCGAGCGCCGCGCGGAGGTCGTCCGGCAGCTCCCCGACGGGCGTGTCGCCGGTGAGGCCCAGATCGGCGTACGACGCCAGCGCGGCCAGATCGCGCTCCGCGGG
Source organism: Actinomycetes bacterium (assembly GCA_023390155.1). Classification (GTDB taxonomy): domain Bacteria; phylum Actinomycetota; class Actinomycetes; order Actinomycetales; family Microbacteriaceae; genus Leifsonia. Next base: position 1,399 of record JAEWDJ010000171.1, read on the forward strand.
CGGGAAGGCCTGCGACCACACCCGCAGCCGCTCAAAGAAGGTGAGCGCCTCGCTCGACTGCTCGGCGACCGCCGGCACGCCGGCCGGGGGCACAAGCGAACGCAGCACCGGCGTGAGGGTCAGTGCGTCCTGGAGGGCGTGGACCGCAGGGAGGTCCTCCGCGCCGTCCACCGCCCAGCGACCGACGATGGTCGCGATGCGGGTCGGGAAGCGGATGACGGTGACGTCGTCGTCTGCTCCCTCTGCTCCGTCTGCTCCGTCGCCGTCGTCGCTCGGCGGCACGAGCAGGAAGTCACCGGCGCCGTTCCCGGTCGCCCGGGTGCCCACATAGGCGAAGTCGTTCGTCCACGCATCCACGAACTGGAGCACGTAGTACCGCTCCCCCGCGGCCGGGACGCTCAGCAGCACCGGCCCGACCGCGAGATCGACCTGCGCGATCGAATACACCGTGTCGTTGTTGATCGACACGAACCGATCCGCCGGCCCCGCCAGCGTCCGCGCGTGCCCGAAGCTGTTGAACGGCGTCGCCGGAACCGCCCCGATCCCCTCCCGCGCGAAACGCCCGACCTGCTCGAGGTCGAACACCAACGGGAAACCGACGACGAACGCCTCGGACGCCAGCTCGGCCCAGTGCTCGGTCATTCCACCACCTCAATCCTCGGCGGGATGCCATTCTACAGAACGTAGAAGAGCTGTGGAGCTGACCTCACTCTACGCGGCGGCACCCCCGCAGCGGAAAGAAAAAGACCCCCCACGCACCCGCCAGAGCCCGGTTACCCTTGCTGCGTTTCCGCCCTGGGGGAGTTGGCCTGGATGGCGCCACGTGGGGAGCCGGAGACCAGTGTAGCGGGTCGCGCTGGGAGGCCGTGCACCGACCGCCCTCCGACGTCCGGTAAGATACTTGGAGCCGTCGCCCGCGAGGCGGTGGCAACCCAGGAGAATTCGCCTAGTGGCCTATGGCGCACGCTTGGAAAGCGTGTTGGGTGCAAGCCCTCGGGGGTTCGAATCCCCCATTCTCCGCCAGTTAGTCGCTTCTCGCGCGCTGCATTTCTCGAGCACCGTGTCGCGCTCCGAGCCTTGGCCGTTGGTCTCAGGGTGCAGCGCATCCGGCGAGGCTTGTTGCGATCACGGGATCACTGCACGATCGCTGCATCCATCCCGCATCACCGCCGTATGAATCGAAGGCGTTGGTGGAGTAGACGGTCACTTCTCCGCTGCTCGGGGTAACGAAGGCGAAAGACACGATGGGGTCGCCTTCGGAGGTCGGGACGCTCCACGCGAGTTCCGCAGCGTCTCGGTTGGAGACCGCCGCCGTGAGACAGTCGAGGGCGTCGGAGGGCAGCGTCTGGCCCTGATCAAGGACGAACGCCCCGCACGAGTTCTCGGCGTCGCCGGCACGAACGGGAGCGGGTGCATCGGACAGTGCTCGTGCGGCGTCGATGGGATCCCCGGCCGGAGCACGTCCTGCGGGGTGCGACTGTGCGCACCCCGAAAGGAGCGCAGCGACGGTCACGAGCGCGAGGCTGCCGCCCGACGTCGATGAGCGGCGCCTTCCAACGATCCGGATCATGGCGACCAAGGTACCGGGCAGCGCCGCCACGCCCGCTCAGTCGAACACCTCCTCGGCCGCCTGGCGGGGCAGCAGCGGCACGGCGAGCAGGCACGCTCCGACCAGGCAGAGGATGACGACCAGGGTCAGCGTCATCGCCTGCACACCGCCCTCGGCGACCGAGCCGAGGAAGAGGCTCGTCACGAGGGCCGAGCCCACCCCGTTGGCGACCTGCTGCACGGCCGTCAGCGACCCGCTCGCCGCGCCCGCCTCGTGCGGCTCCACGTCGCCGAGGGCCGTGTTGAAGATCGTGCTGAAGCAGATGCCCGCGCCCAGCCCGATGATGAACGTCGCGATCGCGTTCTGCCACCACTGCACCCCCGCGCCCGCCGTGTTCACGATGACGAGCATCGCGGCCGTGCCGACGATCGTGGTCACGAGCCCGGCGACGACCATCTTCCGGCCCAGGCGGCCGAGCAGGGCCGCGCTGACGCCGGACCCGCCGATGATGCCGACGGTGAGGGGGATCAGGCTCAGCGAGGTCTGCGTCGGCGAGTAGTGCAGCGAGAGCTGGAGGTAGAGCGAGATCACGTACATCAGCCCGCTGAAGCCGGCGAACACCAGCAGCCCCATGACGAGGCCCGAGCTGAAGCCGCGGTTCGCGAGCAGGCTGCGTGCGAGCAGGGGCTGATCGCTGCGCGCCTGACGCCACGCGAACGCGGCGAACAGCACCACCCCGAGGGCTGCACTGGCGATGGGCAGCGCCGTCCAGCCGTCCGTGGAGCCGGTGATCAGGCCGAACAGGATGCCGAACAGGGACAGCGCGAGCAGCACGCTCCCCCACGCGTCGATCCGCACGTCGCGCTGGGCGGGGACGTTCGGCAGGAACTTCAGGGCCAGCGCGAAGGCGATGCCCCCGAGGACGATGTTGATCAGGAAGATCGGCCGCCACTGCAGCCCGAAGAGGTCGGCGTCGATGAGCACGCCGCCCAGCAGAGGGCCGCCGACGGCGAAGACGCCGAGCATCGGCGCGAACACGCTGAACGCCTTCTGCAGCGCGGGCTTCGGGAAGGTCGCCGTCATGATGGCCATCCCCTGCGGGATCAGCAGCGCGCCGAAGACCCCCTGGGCGGCGCGCGCCACGATCAGGAGGGCCGGGTCGAGCGCGAGGCCGGCGGCCGCGGAGGCGAGCACGAATCCGGCCATGCCGATCAAGAACGTGCGGCGCTGCCCGAAGCGATCGCCGATCCGGCCGCCGAGCACCAGGAGCGAGCCGAGTGCGAGGGCGTAGGCGGCGCCCAGCCACTTGATCAGGCTCGCGTCGGCGTGGAGGTCGGCGACCACGCTCGGTGCGGCGACGTTGGTGATCGTCGAGTCGATGAGATCCATCGCGTCGGCGAGCAGCACGACGATGAGGGTCAGCCAGATCTGCGCGGGGCCGAGTGCCCGGGGTGCAGCGGCGAGGGGTGCGGTCGTTGTCATCAGTTCTCCTTGGTCACGGGGAAGAATAACGAACATGTTCGTTACGATCAAGTTCGTGGCAAACGCGTTCGTGATATGCTGACGTCCATGACGCCGCCCCCCTCGCCCGCAAGCCGCCGAGAACGCCCCGCGAAGCCGGCCCTCACGAAAGAGGGCATCATCGACGCCGCGATGGCGATCGTCACCGATCCCGACGGGCCGAGCCTGACCCTCCGCCGCCTGGCGGAGCGGCTCGACACGGGGCCCGCGTCGCTCTACGTGTACATCCGCAACATCACCGAGCTGAACGCGCTGCTCCTCGACCGGCTGCTGGCCGACCTCGACACGGCCTGGCCGCCGTCCGAGCCGTGGCGGCCGCGGCTCCACCGCGCACTCCTGGACTACTCGGTCCTGCTCGCCCGGTATCCGGCTCTTGCGCGGACGGCGCTGCTCGTGTGGCCGGACGGACCGAGCTACCTCGACCTGCTGGAGCTCCTGATGCGCCTGCTGGAGGAGGCGGGCGTCGACGACGCGGTGGCCGTGCGGTCCGTCGACCTGCTGCTGCAGCTCGCCACCGCCTCGGCCGTCGAGTGGAGCGGCCGCTCGCAAGCGGACGGGCAGGACCTCGACGACCTCGGCGCGACACTCGCGGCGGCGGACAGCGCCCGGCACCCCACCCTCGTGCGGGTCGGCGCGGATGCCTTCGTCAGCGGCGAACCCGACGAGCGCCACGGTTGGGTGATCGACGCGCTCCTCGACGGCATCCTCGCCGCCCGCCGGCCGTGACCGCGGCCACTGGACGAGACCTCCACCCGGAAAGGATCCACCATGCTCAAGGCAACGGCCGGCGATGACGACCGCGAGGCCGCGCAGGCGGTCACCGCGGTCCTGGACGCGTACCGCGACGCCTGGAACGCGGGCGACGCCGACGCGTTCGGAAACCTGTTCACCGCTGACGCGACGTACGTCATCTTCCTCGGCGACGCCCTCCTCGGCCGCGACGCCATCCGCGAGAACCATCGCGACGTGTTCACGAAGTGGCAGGCCGGCACCACGCTCGCCGTGCGCCCGGTCAGCATCCGCCGGCTGTCGGAGACCGTCATCAGCGTACTGACCGTCGGAGGCATCGACACCGACCCGGAGGCGATCCCGATCGACAAGTTCCAGACGTTCACCCTGGTGCGCGACGGCTCCGGCTGGAAGGTCGCGGCCTTCCACAACACGAGCATGGCGGCGTGGAGCGTGGAACGGTACAACCGGGCGGAGTGAGTCACCCCGCGCCTCTCCCCCTGTCAACCCTGCGACCTCCCCTCTCCTCCGGCGTACTGCTCTACGCACACCAGGTGTGAGGAGCAGACCATGACGACCACACAGCGAGAGCCGGGGGCGACGGCGGAGGGGCGGCTGCGGCGGGCGAAGCGGCCGCGGTCGGTGGTGGCGGGGCCGTACGGGCATCCACTGCACGCGACGGTGGTGACCGTGCCGATCGGGGCGTGGACGGCGGCGGTGGTGTTCGACATCATCGCGCTGTGCGGTGCGGACCCGGCGGCGTTCGCGACAGGTGCGCAGTGGCTGGTGGCGATCGGGGTGGTCGGGGCGCTGCTGGCGGCGGTGTTCGGGCTGATGGACCTGTCCGTGCTCGCCCCGGGCACGAAGGCGCGGCGGCTGGGGCTGCTGCACCTGGCGTTCAACTCGGCGGCGGTCGTGCTGTTCGTGGTCAGCTTCGTCGTGCGGGCGGCGCAGCCCGGCGAGGTGTCGGTCGCGGGGTTCGTGATCGCGCTGGTCGGCATCGCCGGGGTGGGGGTGTCCGGGTTCCTGGGCGGCGAGCTGGCCTACCGGTTCGGTGTGCGGGTGGCGGACGAGAGCACGCAGCTGGAGGGGTACCGCGAGGGGGCCGGGCGATGAGGGACACGGTGGTCGTCATCACGGGCGCGTCGAGCGGGATCGGGCGGGCGACGGCCCTGCGGCTGGCGAAGCGCGGAGGGCGCCTGGTGCTGGTGAGCCGCCGGGCGGAGGCGCTGGAGCAGCTGGCGGC
>JAEWDJ010000174.1 GCA_023390155.1 Actinomycetes bacterium
GCGCCGAGGAGATCGCGGTCACGACCTCCTCGCCCGAGCGGGGAGAGCGGCTGCGCGGCCTAGGCGCCACCCGGGTGCTCGACCGCGAGGGCCGCAGCGACGGTGCCCGGCCCGACGGCTGGGACGTGATCGTGGACATCGTCGGGGGCCCGGAGCTGCCGGAGTTCCTGGACAGCCTCGCACCGAACGGCCGCCTGGTGCTGCTCGGCGCGTTGGCCGGGTTCCCGCCGCCCACGTTCGGTCAGAGCCTCCTCGACGCCTTCCTGCTCTCCCGGTCGTTCGCCACCTTCAGCCTCAACACGGTGCCACGCGACCGGCTGCGGCAGGCGCGCACGGAGCTGTTCGAGGCGGCGACGCGGGGAGAGCTCCATGCGGTCGTGGAGTCCGTGCTCCCTCTCGGCGAGGCGGTGCAGGCGCACCGTGCGATGGACGAGGGGCGCGTCTTCGGACGGATAGTGCTCACGCCCTGAGCGCGTCCCCCGGAGAAGCCGGAGCCTCTCCCTACTCGTAGTCGACGACGGCGTCGTAGCCCGCGGTGCGGAGCGCCTCGATGACCTGCTGTCGGTGCTCCGTGCCGCGGGTCTCCACGCTGACGTCGAGCTCTACCTGGCTGATCTGGAGGCCGCGGCCGTTGCGGGTGTGCAGCACCTCGACGACGTTCGCGTTCACGCCGGCGAGGATCTCGGCGATGCGGGCGAGCTGGCCCGGGCGGTCGGGCAGCATGATCGAGAGCTTGAGGTAGCGGTCCGACGCGGCGAGGCCGTGGCTGATGACGCGCTGCATGAGCAGCGGGTCGATGTTGCCGCCGGAGAGGATGGCGACCGTCGTGCCGTCGGCGGGAACCTTCTCGGCGAGGAGGGCGGCGACGCCCGCGGCCCCGGCCGGCTCGACGACGAGCTTGGCGCGCTCCAGCAGCACGAGCATCGCCCGCGCGATGTCGTCCTCCGTGACGGTGACGACCTCGTCCACCGCCTCCCGGATGATGTCGAAGTTGAGCAGGCCCGGCTTGCTCACGGCGATGCCGTCGGCGATGGTCGGGACCGGGGAGATCTCGGTCGGCTCCCCCGCGGCGAGCGACGCGGGGTAGGCGGCCACGTTGGCGGCCTGCACCCCGATCACGCGGACCGTGCGGCCGTCGCGTGCCGCGCGCTGCTTGACCGCGCTGGCGACGCCCGAGATGAGACCGCCGCCGCCGATCGGCACGACGATGGTCGAGACGTCCGGCACCTCGTCGAGGATCTCGAGGCCGAGGGTGCCCTGCCCGGCGACGACGTCCGGGTGGTCGAAGGGCGGGATGAGGACGGCGCCGGTCTCGGCGGCGAAGTCGGCCGCCGCGCGCAGCGTCTCGTCCACGATGCTGCCGCTCAGGACGACGTCGGCGCCGTACGCACGGGTGGCCTGGAACTTGGGGATCGCGACGCCGACCGGCATGAAGATCGTGGCGTGGATGCCGAGCTCGCGAGCCGCGAACGCGACGCCCTGCGCGTGGTTGCCGGCGGAGGCCGCGACCACGCCGCGGGCGCGCTCCTCGGCGGAGAGCTTCGACAGGCGGTTGTAGGCGCCGCGGATCTTGTACGAGCCGGTCCGCTGCAGGTTCTCGCACTTCAGCAGAACCGGCGCCCCGAGCACGTCCGTCAGGTAGCGCGAGCTCTCCATCGGCGTGGGCTGCGCGACGCGCGAGACGACGGCGCGCGCGGCCTCGATCTCGTCCAGGCCGGGTCCGGCGAAGGGGGTGCGCGTGGAGTCGGTCACGGTAGCCACTCGGTCAGCCTACTCGCGCCTGTATTCCTCGCGCTGTATGCGTTCCCGGGCTCAGGCGCGCGTCCTCCGCACGGCCTGCGGCACGGTCTCCCAGATCGCCCGCGGCGGTGGCGGCGGCGCATCCCCGGTCTGCTTGGTGCGCCACACCCCGCTCGAGATGTAGTGCACCATCACGTTGAGCACGGCCACGAGCGGCACCGCGAAGAGCGCACCCGGGATGCCAGCGAGCAGCGAGCCGGCGGCGACCGAGAGCACGACCGCCAGTGGGTGGACCTTCACCGCGGTGCCCATGATGAGCGGCTGCAGCACGTGCCCCTCCAGCTGCTGCACGGCGAGGACGCCCGCGAGCATGATGAGGGCGAACACCCAGCCCTTGAAGATCAGGGCGATCAGGACGGCGAGGGCTCCGGTGACGACGGCGCCGACGACCGGGATGAAGGAGCCGAGGAAGACGAGCACCGAGATGGGGATCACGAGCGGGAGGCCGAGGAAGAAGGCCACGATGCCGATGCCGACAGCATCGATGAAGGCCACGAGGATCTGCACCTTCACGAAGTTCTTCAGGGTCACCCAGCCGGCCTTCCCCGCGCCGTCGACGGCGGGCCGCGCCTTGCGCGGGAAGACCCGGACGACCCACGCCCAGATCCCGCGCCCGTCGATGAGGATGAAGAGCACGCTGAAGAGGGTGAGCAGCGCGCCCGTGAGCACGTGGCCGAGGGTCGAGCTGACCGACAGGGCGCCCGAGATGAAGACCTGGCTGTCCTCCTGGAGCGACTTCACGATCGAGGAGAGGCCCTGGCTGATCTGGTCCTCGCTGAGCCCGAGCGGCCCGGTGGTCAGCCAGGCGCGGAACTGGTCGTACGCCTGAACCGCCTGCGTCTGGAGCTCACCGCTCTGCCGCGTGACCGACCAGATGGCGAGGTAGAAGAGGCCGCCCACGACCACGATCATCGACAGCAGCGGCACGACCACCCCCAGCCACTTCGGCCAGCCGTGCCGCACCAGGAAGTCCTTGAACGGCACGAGCAGGGCCGCGAGCAGCACGGCGATGAGCACCGGGATGACGATGAGCCGCAGCTGGATGATCAGGAAGATCAGGACGGCGATCGCCGCGCCGATGACGAGCAGGCGCCACGACCACGCGCCGGCCAGCCGCACCCCGCGCGGGACGGACTCCCCGACGGATTCGAGCGGCTCGGCGGCCTCCGTTCCCGTGCGCCGCCGGAGGAACCGGGCGCGGGCGGGGGCGCGGTTCTCCCCGGTCGGAGGGGTGGCGGGGGTGTCGCTGTCGGCCATGTCGGTCAGTCTAGGCCGCTCGAACCCGCCTCCTCAGGGGGTTCCCAGCGCGCCCCATCGGAGTAACAGGGAGTCCCCAGCAAGGCCGTCCACCGGGGCTCAGAGCGTGATGACGAGCGGCGGGTGCGAGATCGTCGTGCGATACCAGGCCCAGGAGGCGCCACCGGTCTGCTGGATGGCGGCATACGTGATCTGCGAGGCGGGCACGTCCTTCAGCCCGACCGTCACACTCATCTGGCCGTTCACCGACCGGACGCCCACCCCGGTCACCGATCCCGGCCCGGCATACCCGCTGACGGAGAGCGTCACCGGCCCGTACGCCTGGACGAGGAAGCTCACGACATAGCTCGCCGTGCCGGTGGCGCCGTAGGCCCCCGGGTCGAAGTGGACGGAGACGCCCGGACCTCCCGACGGCACCTGCCGGTAGGTGAAGGACGCGTAGGGCGTGCCGGTCGTGTCCGTTTGCAGGATGTCGGACGCGATGAGCGTGAGGTTCGTGCGGCCCGCGCCGACCGTGCGCGTCGGGCTGATGGTGTCGATCGGCGGGAAGAGCCACGGGAACGACAGGATCTCGCCGGGCCGGAAGGGCAGGGCGAGGTCCGCGGGAGAGAGCGTGCTCTCGAAGACGGCGGGGTCGATGGCGTCGGAGACTTCGGCGGCCACCCCGGCATTCTCAGTGGGGTCACCAGACATGGGCCGCATGCTACTCGTGTCGCGGAGCGTTGGGGGCGCCCCGGATCGGGCCGCGATCCCGTGAGATGGCTGGGGGCGCGGAGGGTCGGCGGCGGGCGCGGCGGGCGTCCCCTAGCGTCGGGATCACAGCCTCCCGCCCACCGTGCGCCGCACCGCACCACAACCGAGCACCGAGCACCGCATGACCGCACCTCCCCCGACCGCGCCCACCGCGGCCCGTCCCGCCGCGTCCTCGTCCGGCTCACGGAGAGCGTCGCGCTCCCCTCGGGGTTCGGGACGTTGATCGCGGCCGTCGTCCTCTTCCTCGTCGTGTTCGGCTTGCTGATGGTGCTCTCAGCCTCGTCCGTGGAGTCGTACACCGACGGGAACGGCTTCTTCGGACGCTTCGGCTGGCAGGGCGCGTACGCGCTCCTCGGCGTGGTGCTCATGCTCGTCGTCGCCCGGCTGCCGCGACGCGTGACGCAGCGCGCCGCCGTCGTCCTGCTCCTCGTCTCCGGCGTGCTGCAGATCCTGGCGCTGGCGACACCGCTCGGCGTGAAGATCGGCGACAACACCAACTGGATCCGCATCGGCCCCATCACCGGACAGCCGTCGGAGGGCATCAAGCTCGGCCTGGTGATCTGGCTCGGGATGGCGCTCGGCCGGCATCCCGAGGAGCTGCAGGACTGGCGCGCCCTCGCCCGACGCGTGGCGCCGGTCGCGGGTCCCTCCCTGCTGCTGGTGGTCTTCGGAGGCGACCTCGGCACGACCGTCGTGATGGCCGTGTTCACCCTCGCCGCGCTCTACTTCGCGGGCGCGCGCCTGAAGCATCTCGGGGTCGTCGTCGGCGCGGGCGCGTTCGCCGCCATCCTCATCGCCCTGTCGAGCGCGACGCGGCGCGGGCGCATCTCGGCCTTCTTCGGCGGGACGAGCGCGGTCAACCCCGACGTCAACTGGCAGGTCGACAACGCCCACTACGCGCTGGCGTCGGGCGGCGTCTGGGGCGTGGGGCTCGGCAACTCGCACGCCAAATGGTCGTGGCTGCCCTCGGCCGACACGGACTTCATCTTCGCGGTCATCGGCGAGGAGCTCGGGCTGATCGGCGCCGCCGTGGTGCTCCTCCTGTTCGCCCTGCTGGCCGTGCTGCTCGTGCGGCTCGTCCGCAGGACGGACGACCCCGTCGTGCGGGTGACCACCGGGACGGTGCTGGTCTGGCTCATCTTCCAGGCCTTCGTCAACATCGGGGTAGTGCTGGGCCTCATCCCGACGCTCGGCGTGCCGCTCCCCTTCATCTCGGCGGGAGGGACGGCGCTGGTCGCCTCGCTCATCGCGATGGGGGTCGTGCTGTCGTCCACCCGGCGACC
>JAEWDJ010000252.1 GCA_023390155.1 Actinomycetes bacterium
GTGGGGGTTCCGTGCGCTCCCGCCGCGGGGGATGCCGTCGTCTCGTCGTCGGCGGTCGGGTTCGGGCGGGCGGTGTCCAGCCGGTCCTGGTCGGCCGGGGGCGTCCACACCCATCCGGGCGGCGCGAGCTCCCCGTACTTGGGGCGCGGCCGCTCGTCCGGCTGCGGTTCTTCGTCGGCCATCGCGGCCGCCTCCTCGGGATATGCGAAGCGGCCGCCGGCCGAAGCCGCCCCCCCCCGGGCGGACTACTTGCCGGAGTGGCCGGCGGAGCCGAGCTGCTGGGTGGCCTCGACGACGCGGGCGGCCATCGCCGACTCGGCGACCTTGCCCCACGCGCGCGGGTCGTACAGCTTCTTGTTGCCGACCTCGCCGTCGACCTTCAGCACGCCGTCGTAGTTGGACAGCATGTAGCCGGCGATCGAGCGGGTGAACGCGTACTGCGTGTCGGTGTCGATGTTCATCTTGATGACGCCGTTGCGCACCGCCTCCGCGATCTCCTCGTCGGTCGAGCCGGAGCCGCCGTGGAAGACCAGGTCGAGCGGCTTCGGGCCGGTGCCGTACTTGGCGGCGAGGCCGTCCTGGATCTCCTTGAGGAGCTCCGGGCGCAGCTTCACGTTGCCCGGCTTGTAGACGCCGTGCACGTTGCCGAAGGTGAGGGCGGCCATGTAGCGGCCGTTCTCGCCGAGGCCGAGCGCCTCGACGGCCTTCTCCACGTCGGCCAGGGTCGTGTACAGGGCCTCGTTCGAGCCCTCGTGGCGCACACCGTCCTCCTCGCCGCCGACGACGCCGATCTCGACCTCGAGGATGGCGTTGATGGCCTTGGTGCGCTTGATCATGTCCTGCGCGATCTCGAGGTTCTCGGCGAGCGGCACGGCCGAGCCGTCCCACATGTGCGACTGGAAGATCGGGTTGCGACCGGCTTTGACCTCCTCCTCGGAGGCGGCGATCAGCGGCAGCACGAAGTCGTCGAGCGCGTTCTTCGGGCAGTGGTCGGTGTGCAGGGCCACGGTCACGGGGTAGTTCTTGGCGACCTCGGTGGCGAACTTCGCGAAGGCGATGGCGCCGGTCGCGCGCGCCTTCACGGTCTGGCCGGCGAAGTAGTCGGCGCCGCCCGTGGTCACCTGGATGATGCCGTCCGAGCCCGCCTCGGTCAGGCCCTGGAGCACCGCGTTGATCGTCTGCGACGACGACACGTTGAACGCGGGATAGGCGAAGCCGCCGGCCTTCGCTTTGTCGAGCATCTCTGCGTACTGGTCCGGCGTGGCGATGGGCATTGCAGCTCCTTGGGAATCGGGGTGTCGAACGGGACTCATCATACCGACGCGGGTTCGGGTGGGGTCGGGGGCGGGTGCGAGCGCTCATCGCGGGTGAACGTTCGTGCGTATCCCGGTCCGCGGGCGCCCCGCGCGGATATGCTGGCAGCGTCGCCGCGGGCGGCCTAGACAATGTCGTTCGATTCCGTCCGGGAGGACCCATCATGACCAGCACCGACACCGCATCCTTGTTCCTGCATCCCGATCGCAACCTGGCGATGGAGCTGGTGAGAGCGACGGAGGCGGCGGCGATCCGTGCGACGCCGTGGATCGGCCGGGGCGACAAGAACGGCGCGGACGGCGCGGCGGTCGACGCGATGCGCAAGTTCCTGGGCACGGTCAACTTCGACGGTCTGATCGTCATCGGCGAGGGCGAGAAGGACAACGCCCCGATGCTCTTCAACGGCGAGCACGTCGGCAACGGCCGGGGCCCCGCGTGCGACATCGCCGTCGACCCCATCGACGGCACCTCCCTCACCGCGGCCGGCCGGCAGAACGCCCTCTCGGTGATCGCCGTGTCGGACCGCGGCACCATGCTCGACGCCTCGTCCGTCTTCTACATGTCCAAGATCGTCACCGGCCCCGAGGGCGCCGGGGTGGTGGACCTCTCGCAGCCGATCGGCGACAACATCCGCGAGCTGGCGAAGGCAAAGGGCAAGCCGGTCGGCGAGATCCGTGTGGCGGTGCTCGACCGGCCGCGGCACGAGGGGCTGATCGAGGAGATCCGCGCGGCCGGGGCCGGCACCCGCCTGCTGCTCGACGGCGACGTCGCCGGCGGCATCAACGCCGCCCGCTACGAGTCCCGGATCGACATGTGCGTCGGCATCGGCGGCAGCCCGGAGGGCATCACGACCGCCGCCGCCATCAAGGCCCTCGGCGGGTTCATGCAGGGCCGGCTCGCCCCCAAGGACGACGCCGAGCGCGCCGCCGGGATCGCCGCCGGCCTGGAGATGGACCGCATCTACGGCGCCGACGACCTCGTCAAGGGCGACAACACGTTCTTCGTCGCGACCGGCGTGACGGACGGCGGACTCGTCGAGGGCGTGCGCCGCAAGGGCCCGATCATCCGCACGGAGTCGATCGTGCTGCGGTCGAAGTCGGGCACCGCCCGCCGTGTGATCGCCGACCACCTCGCGGAGAAGTGGCTGGAGCCGGCGGACCTCTGAGCGGGAGGCGCGGCGCGGTTCGGCGGGATGCACGGCGGCGCGTGAGTGCGCGGCGCCCAGCGCGGCTGCTGCGCCGCGCGGGCTAGGCC
>JAEWDJ010000270.1 GCA_023390155.1 Actinomycetes bacterium
GCCCGCTGCAGGTCACCAAGACCGTCACCGGAGCCGCGGCGCAGTATGCGCCGGCACGCTTCCAGGCGGACATCGCCTGCACGGTCGGCGGCGTGCCGGTCGCCCTGGGCGACGACGCCTCCGTGACGCTCAGCGCGGCCGATCAGTACACCGCGCGTGTGGACGGGATCCCGACCGGCGCCGAGTGCCGCGTCACCGAGCACGGTGCGGACGGCTCCTACGGCGAGAGCAGCCGCAGCGTGACGCCCGGCTCGGTCGCCATCGCCGCGGGCGACGCGGCGGCGCCCGTGCCGTCGACGCAGCAGGTCGCCATCGTCAACGACTACGCCACCACCGCGCTGACGGTGACCAAGACGGTCGACACCGCTGCCACGGCCGGATCGTTCGGACCCTTCGGCGTCGGCGTCGTCTGCACCGCGCCGCTCGGCCAGAGCATCCCGCTCGCCGCCGGCGACGCCGCCTTCACGCTGGCGGACGGCGGATCGCACACCATCTCCGGCCTCCCGGCGCACGCGACCTGCGTGGTGACCGAGACGGACCCGGACGGCGCCGCCACCGCCCCCAACCGCGTCTCGATCGCGGTCGACGGCGCCGCCGGGACCGACGGCTCACAGGCGACCGTGACCCTCGGGGACGGCCCGCAGGCCACCACCGCGGCCATCACCAACCACTACGCGGCCGGGACCCTCGCGATCGCCAAGGTCGTGGACGGCGACGCCGCCGCCGACTACGGCGACGGTCCCTTCACCGTGCACGTCGCCTGCGTCTACGACGGCGACCAGCCGCTCTTCGACGGCGACCTCCGCATCAGCGGTGGCCAGACGCTGACCGTGCCGGGCGTCTACCCGGCCGGCACCGAGTGCTCCGTGGTCGAGACGACCGACGGGGGAGCGACCGACAGCAGCGTGGACACCCCGACGGTCACCATCCCGGGCGCCGCCGACGGCTCGGTGCCCACAGTGACCGTGAGCGTGACCAACACGTTCTCGGCGGGCAGCGTGAGCATCCGCAAGGAGCGCACCGGCGACGGCGTCGCCGAGTACGGCTCCGGCCCGTTCACCGCCCAGCTCGTCTGCACCTGGCAGAAGGACGGCCAGACGCTCACCATCCCGCTGCCCGACGCCGGAATCGTGACCCTGAGCGAGAAGAACGGCTACGCGGCGACGGTGACCGGCCTCATCCAGGGCGCCCATTGCGACGTCACGGAGACCGGGACGGGCGGCGCGACCGCGGTCGACGTCGCGCCCGCCGGAGGAGTCACAGTGCCGTCCGGGGACCCGGCGCAGGTGACGATCACCAACACGTTCGACACCGGCTCGCTCGTCATCGACAAGAAGCGCATCGGCGACGGCGTGGCCGCGTTCGGCGACGGCCCCTTCACCATGCAGGTCACCTGCACCCGCGAGGTGGACGGCGTCGTCACGCCGATCGCCCTCGCGAAGGGGGGCACGGTCGTCCTGTCGAAGGAGAGCGGATACACGGCCACGATCGCCGGTCTGATCGCGGGCGCCTCGTGCTCCGTCGAGGAGACGGACGCGGGCCTCGCGACCGCCACCACCATGGACCCCGCCGACGGCACCGTGACCATTGCGGGAGGCGCTGCCGTGACGGTCACCGTCACCAACCGCTTCGACGTCGGGCACCTGAGCATCCGGAAGACGGCGGACCGGTCGACCGCGTCCGTCGGCGACACGATCGTCTACACGGTCACTGTCACCAACGACGGGCAGCTCGACGCGACCGACGTGAAGGTCACCGACGAGCTCCCGCGCGGGCTGGAGGTCGTCGCCACCCGGCCGGCCGCGACCACGACGGCCGACGGCGACCTGACCTGGGTCGTCCCCGGCATCGCCGCGGGCGCGACCGCGACGGTCACCGTCACCGCCAGGCTCGTGGCGCCCCAGGACACGACCAACCGAGCGTTCGTCGAGACGCCCGACGGCCCCTGGGAGCCGTCCACGGGGGATGAGCGCTGCGGCGACACCGCCACGGCCTGCGCCACCGTCGTCGACCCCGGCGTGCACGGCCTCGCCCGCACCGGAAGCACCCTCGTCGGCTCCCTGCCCTGGGCGCTGACGGCGCTGGCCGCCCTCATCGCGGGCGCCGGGCTGGTGCTGCTGCGGCGGGTGCGCGTGCGGCGGCGGTAAGCAGATGGTGACCGGCGGGTAGCAAATCTACCCGCCGGTCCTCCTTAATGAGGGCTTGCTGGCGAAATTCGGCCCCGGATAGTGTCGCTGGTGGGGATTTCGGTAGTAAAACTACGAAATCCCGATCACATCCATCAACGGGGATCGGAGAACACCATGCCCTTCGGGCACACACGCGCCACCCTCGCCGTCCTGGCCGCCACGGCGGCCGCCGCCCTCGCGTGCGTGGCGGGGGCGGTCGCACCCGCCGCCGCGGGGCAGGACTCGTCCGACGCGGCACGCGCGACCGTCACCGTCGACACGTCGACCGCCGTCCAGAAGGACTACCTCGGCGTCGGTGTCGACGTCATCCCGTGGTCGCTCATGTCGGGCACCACGACGCTCGGCTACGACGAGGCCGACTGGCAGGTCGACGTCGAGCGCATCCTCACCCTGCGGCCCAAGGTCGCACGGCTGTGGTTCCAGCTCGACTGGATGGAGCCGCAGAAGGGTCAGTACACCTTCGACAGCGACAAGATGAAGGCGGTCTACCGTTACCTCGACGCCTTCAAGCGGGCGGGAACCGACGTCGAGCTCAACTTCGGCTGGAAGGTCGGCGCCGGGATCCAGAGCTGGTTCTCGATCCCGGGAGTGTCGGATCCGACGATCAGCGCGCCCGCCGATCTGCCCGCCTACGGCCGATCCGCCTCCGCGCTCCTGACCGAGCTGCAGAAGAAGCGGCACTACGACAACGTCAAGTACCTCACCTTCTACAACGAGCCGAACGGGAGCTGGGACTTCGCAGCGCCCGGCGACGAGAAGGCCTACTACGCCGCCATGGCGAGCGCCGTCGACGCTCAGCTGCGCGCGGACCACCTCCGCGACTCCATCCAGATCTGGGGACCGGAGGAGGTGAGCGCACCCGACTGGACGGCGTACATACAGCAGAACGCCCCGGGCGTCTTCGACCAGTACAGCTTCCACCTCTACGGCGAGGCGTACGACTCCCTCGACTCGATCTTCCAGCAGCGGAAGGACGTCATCGCCGGCAAGCCGCTGAACCTCACCGAGATGGGCTGGGTGAACCCGGGAACCAGCGTCTGGGAGACCGGATACGCCAACTACCTCATCAAGAGCGCCAACGACGGCATCCACTCGAACCTGATCTGGCAGCTCAACGGCGTCATGACGGACGACCCCGCCGGCGACACGAACGGCTCGTACAACCTCTGGGACTCGGTCATCCTCGGGCTGAAGCCCAGCGCGGCCTTCTACGAGGCCGGGCTGCTCATGCGATACATCCCCGCGCACAGCACGGTCTACGCGGTGACGACCGACTCGCCGGACGTACGGGCGACGGCCTACCGGGCGCCCGACGGGAACCTGACCGTGCTGGCCGAGACGAAGCAGGGGCCCGCGAAGAACATCACCGTGCGCTTCACCGGCGGCAAGCAGGTGAACGCCGCGTTCAACCGGTTCATCTACACCGACGACATCGCGAAGCCCGAGGAGAACGCACTGCTGCCCGCCAGCTCCGGCGTGCTCACGGCCAAGAAGTCGCAGTTCACCGACACGGCGATCGGCACCGCGAACACCTTCGCCCTCTACACGACCGCGGCACCGGAGACGCAGGTCGCCCTCGATCCCGTGCAGACGACCGTCACCGGCGGCGCGAAGGTCGGCCTGAAGGCCAGCGTCATCGACGGCAAGCAGGGGGTCCGCTGGGAGGTCGTCGGCGCCGGCAACGGGAGCGTCGACAAGAACGGCGTCTTCACCGCCCCGTCCGTGACGACCGAGCGCACGGTGGCGGTCAAGGCCGTCAGCAAGCACGACGACTCGAGCTACGGCGTCGCTCGGGTGCTGGTCGTCCCCGCCCACCGGGACGGCGTGACCGACGCCCCCACCGCCAGCCTGGCTCCCGGGGTCTACGCCTCCACCGAGGCGGTGTTCCTGACCTCGCAGACCCCGGGCGCGGTCATCCACTACACGACGGACGGCAGCGTGCCGACGGAGTCGTCGCCGGTCGCCTCCGGCCCGGTGTTCCTGCAGCCCTTGAAGACGACGTACCTCCGGGCGATCGCGGTGGCACCGGGGTCCGCGCCGTCGGGCGTGACCTCGCGGCTCTACAAGGTGCAGGACGTGCAGAACGCGCCGGACGGCTACACCTTCTGCGCGTACGCCGACCGCAACCGCTGCGACTTCACCGGCACGGCCAGCGTGGCGTTCGGCTCGGACGGTCTGTTCTCCTACGCGACACTGACCGACGGCACGGAGTGCACGGCGGCGGTGTTCGGGGGCGACCCGAACCCGGGCGGCGACAACCGCTGCTTCGTCAGCACGACGATCCCGGACGAGCCGCCGCTCGTGACCATCTACAACGCCGGCTTCGAGAAGCCGGCGACGATGAGCACCGCGAACGGCCCGATGGTGAACGGCTGGACGTTCTCGGCCCGGGCAGGAACGCAGTACAACGTCAGCCCGTTCGTCCCGGCCGAGCCGGCGCCCGAGGGGACGCACACCGCCTACCTCAAGACGGACTCCGGCCTGGGCAGCAGCATCACCCAGGAGGTCACGTTCCCGCAGGGCGGCTACCGGGTGACGTTCGAGGCGGCGATCCGCACCGGGTTCGGCGGCAAGCAGACCTTCGACGTCACCATCGACGGGAAGGTCGTGGGCTCCTATGCGCCCGCCGACGGCCATTACACGCCGTACACGACCGACGCGTTCACGGTCGCGGCCGGAAAGCACACGATCGGCTTCGTCGCGACGACGACGGACGGCGACAACACCGCCTTCATCGACGACGTGAAGGTCGTCGCGGCCGGCTGAGCGCCCGGCCGCACGGCAGACCGCCCCCCG
>JAEWDJ010000296.1 GCA_023390155.1 Actinomycetes bacterium
ATCGCGACCCTTCTGCGTTTCCGGGCGGCTCAGCCGCGCGCGGCCGCCCGCACGTCGGACGGCGACTCCCCGTACGCCGCCTTGAACACCCGGCTGAAGTGCGCCGCGTCCACGAACCCCCAGCGCGAGGCGATGGAGGCGACCGATTGGTCCGCGTGCAACGGGTCCACGAGGTCGCGGCGGCAGCGCTCGAGCCGTCGAGTGCGGATCCACGCGGAGACCGTGGTGCTCTGCTCCTGGAAGAGCCCCTGCAGGTGCCGGGTCGAGATGAAGTGGGCGGCGGCGATCTGGGTCGGCCCGAGGTCCGTCGAGGCGAGGTTGGCGTCGATGTACAGCCGGATGCGCTGCATCAGGGCGCGATGCGGATCGATCGACTCGGTGCGCGCGTCCAGCTCGTCGGCGAAGAGCGTCGTCACCAGGTCCAGCGCGCTGTGCGCGAGCCGGGTCCCCGTCGGCCCCGAGAGCTGGTCGAGGTTGCCGACCAGCTGCGCCAGGAACGGCACGATGATGCCGCCCACGCCCGAGCGCCCGTCGAACCGCACGGCGGTCAGCTGCGAGACCAGCTCACGCGGGAGGTCCACCAGGTTCTTCGGGAACATCACCACCATCGTGCGGAAGTCGTCGTCGAAGACCAGCGAGTACGGCCGGTGGGTGTCGTAGACGGCGAGGTCGCCGGGGCGGAGCACCGCCTCCCGGTTGTCCTGGATGAGCAGCCCGGTGCCCGAGAGCATCATGCTCAGCTTGTAGTAGTCACGATCGGAGCGCGCGATGAGCTCCGGGGTGCGCTCGACCACGTGCTGGGAGGCGCTCACCTCCGACACGTGCACGGTGTCCGCCGTAGCCATGCGGATGCGGCCCCAGAACGGCTCTGGCCGGTCGCTGGTCACGTGGAGGGGGACGAACGACTCCGAGACCGCCGTCCGGAACGCGCTGAAGTCCCGCGTGGCGCTCGACGTCACGCGGCTGGTGGCGCGGTGGGACGAGGCGGGCGTACCGGCTGGACGAGCGGCGCCGGCCGGTGCGACCTCGTGCGCCGTCGACGGCTGCGGCACCGACGACGCGGGCGATGACTGTTGGATCTGCTGCGGCTGCTGAGTCCGCTGCTGGGCGATGCTGAGCACGGATCGACCTCACTCCGGACCGGGGACGACTTTGTATACGATCCGTGATGCGGATCGTATCATCCTGCCCTGTGCCCGTGCCAGGCCGCTGCGCCACGCCGCGGCTCCCGGCGCGTCCCCGAGGTCTGCACCGCCCGACATCGGCCATGCGCGCCCGGTCAAGCGCGGCCTCCGCCGCGCGACCGAGACTGGGCCGAGGACCGTTCCACTGGAGGAGACCCGATGTCGGACTACACCGAACTGCTCGCCCGCGTCAGCGAGCCCGAAGGATCGGGTCGCCCGATCCACGACCCCGCGACCGGCGCCGAGCTCGGCCGCGCGCCCGAGGCCACCGTCGACGACCTCGACACCGCGATCGGCCGGGCTCGCGCCGCCCAGCCCGGCTGGGACGCCCTCGGCCACGAGGCGCGCACGGAGATCCTGCTGCGCGCCGCCGATGCGATCGACGCGAACGCCGAGGCGCTCGCCCAGCTCCTCTCCCGCGAGCAGGGCAAGCCCCTCAACGGCCCGAACGCCCGCTTCGAGATCGGCGCCTGCTCGGCGTGGCTTCGCACCTCCGCGACCCTCCGGCTCGAGCCGCAGGTCATCGTCGACGATGGTGAGACCCACGCCGAGCTCCACTACCGCGCGGCCGGCGTCGTCGGCGCCATCGGGCCCTGGAACTGGCCGCTGATGATCGGCATCTGGCAGCTCGCTCCCGCGCTCCGGATGGGCAACACCGTCGTCCTGAAGCCGTCGGAGTACACCCCGCTCAGCGTCCTCGCCCTGGTCGACGTGCTGAACGAGGTCCTCCCGGCCGGCGTGCTGATCGCCGTCTCCGGCGGTCGGGATGTCGGCGCCCGTCTCGCGAGCCATCCCGATGTCGACAAGATCATGTTCACCGGCTCCACCGCCACCGGCCGCCGGATCATCGAGAGTTCGGCCGGCAACCTGGCCCGCCTCACCCTGGAGCTCGGCGGCAACGACGCCGGGATCGTCCTCCCGAGCGCCGATCCGCAGGCCATCGCGCAGGACCTCTTCTGGGGCGCCTTCATCAACACCGGCCAGACCTGCGCCGCCCTCAAGCGGCTCTACGTGCACGACTCCCTCTACGACGCGACGGTGGAGGCCCTCGCCGACGTCGCGCGCGCCACCCCGATGGGCAACGGCCTCGACGAGCAGAACGTGCTCGGCCCGCTCCAGAACAAGCAGCAGTTCGACATCGTGAACCGGCTCGTCGACGACGCCAAGGCGAACGGTGGCCGCATCGTCACGGGAGGGGCTCCCGCCACCGAGCTCGGGGACCTCTTCTACCCGATCACGCTCGTCGCCGACGTCGCCGACGGCGTCGCCCTGGTCGACGAGGAGCAGTTCGGCCCCGCCCTCCCGATCATCCGCTACACCGACGTGGACGACGCCGTCGCGAGCGCCAACCGGCTCGACGTCGGGCTCGGCGGATCCGTGTGGGGCGACCGCGAGGAGGCCGTCGCCGTCGCCGCGCGCATGCAGGCGGGCACCGTGTGGATCAACTCGCACGGCGGCGTCCACCCGATGATCCCGTTCGGCGGCGTGAAGGGCTCCGGCTACGGCCTGGAGTTCGGCGTCGAGGGCCTGAAGGCCGTCGCCGTCCCGCAGATCATCAACGGCTGAGCGGGACCTCGACGATGCTGACGCCCGCGGGCGGAGCGGAGAGCGCCTGGTCGAGCTCCCCCTTCGTCCGCGCGGCGCGGTAGTCCCAGCCGTAGGCGCGCGCGAGCGCCTCCACGTCCACGTCGTGCGGCGTGTAGAGCACGCGGTCGAACGCGGCCGTGCCCGCCGTCGCGGCGACCTCGAGCCCGTCGAAGATCGTTCCGCCGCCGTCGTTCCCCAGCACCAGCTGGAGGTGGGGGCGCTCCTCGCCGGCTGCTCCGAGCAGGGCGCCGACGTCGTGCAGGAGGGCGAGGTCGCCGAGCAGGACCCGGGTGACGCCCGAGGG
This sequence comes from Actinomycetes bacterium, assembly GCA_023390155.1. GTDB lineage: Bacteria > Actinomycetota > Actinomycetes > Actinomycetales > Microbacteriaceae > Leifsonia. Next base: position 3,076 of record JAEWDJ010000296.1, read on the forward strand.
GTTGCCCGCCTCCGCTGCCGCCGCCTGGCTGGCGATCGCGATGCCGGTGGCCGTCGCGATCGTGCCGTCGATGCCGGCGAGCCCGCGGTTCGCGTGGACGGCGATCTTCTTGCCCGGCACGATCCGGTCCACGTCGCGGATCAGGCGGGAGGCCGCGAGCACCAGTCGGTCGTGCGGCCACGTGTAGCGCCAGAGCGCCTCGGCCAGCAGCGGGCGCGTGATCGGCGCGCGCACCGCCGCGAGCTCGGCCTTCGCGAACGCCAGCGCGTCGGCGGGCGCGTACGAGCGCGCCTTGTCGACGTCCGGCGCGAGCGCTGCCGGATCGGCGGCGCGTTCGGCCTCCTCGATCAGCCGTCGGCTCGCGAAGACCCAGCTCCCCCCCCAG
>JAEWDJ010000328.1 GCA_023390155.1 Actinomycetes bacterium
GTCGCGGCCCGCCGCGCGGTCCATCCCGCGGGGGAGGCCCAGCGCCACGTTGTCGGCGAGCGAGCGCCAGGGCAGCAGCCGCGGCTCCTGGAAACCGACGGCGCAGCGCGGGTCGACGCCCGCGACGGGGGAGCCGTCGATCAGTGCGGAGCCGGCGGTCGGTCCGTCGAGGCCTCCCGCGATCCGCAGCAGCGTGGACTTGCCGCAGCCGCTCGCGCCGAGGATCGCGACGACCTCGCCGGCCTCGACGCGCAACGAGACGTCCCGCAGGACGGTGCGCACCTCGGCCGTCGCGCCCCGCCGCTTCGGGGCCGCGAAGGCGCGCCCGACCCCGGCGAACTCGACGGGGAAGGCGGACGATGTCTCGGACATGGTGCTCCGACGCTACCGAAGGGCCGCGGCGGCCGCCCGCGCGATGAAACGTGACGTAACGAAAGCTTGCCCGCTGGGCCGCGCGGCGTTCATCCCGCGCGCGAGGGGAGGCTCAGCCGAAGATCATCGGTCGGTCGTCGTCGTCCTCGTCCGCCGGCGCGTCGGTGAGGTCGACGAGCACCGGCACGTGGTCGCTCGGGGCGTCGCCCTTGCGCTCGTTGCGGTGGATGGAGGCTCCCGCGACCCGGTCGGCGAACGCGGCCGAGCCGAGGATGAAGTCGATCCGCAGCCCCTCGTTGCGCGGGAACCGCAGCTGCTTGTAATCCCAGTAGGTGTAGCCCTCGGGCACCAGCGGGCGCACCACGTCGGTCAGCCCGGCCGCCTCGAAGGCCGCGAACGCGGCCCGCTCCGGCGGGGAGATGTGGGTCGAGACGCCCGGGATCAGGCTCGGGTCGCCCACGTCGGAGTCGAGGGGCGCGACGTTCCAGTCGCCCATCAGGGCGAGCGCCAGCTGCGGGTCGTCGGCGAGCCAGCGGCGCGTGTCCTCCGCGAGGGCCGCGAGCCAGTCGAGCTTGTAGTGGTAGTGCGGGTCGTCGAGGGAGCGGCCGTTCGGCACGTACAGGCTCCACAGGCGCAGGCCGTCGACCGTCGCGCCGATCGCGCGCGCCTCCTTCGGCAGGTCAGGCCCCTCGTGGCCCTTGAGGAAGCCGGGCACGTCGGGGAAGCCGATCTGCACGTCCTCGATCGGCAGCCGGCTCGCGATCGCGACGCCGTTCCACTGGTTGAGACCGTGCAGCACCACCTCGTAGCCGGCGTCCTCGAACGGCCCGTACGGGAACTGCTCCGGCTTGCACTTGATCTCCTGCATGGCCAGCACATCCACGTCCTCCCGGACCAGCCAGTCGACCACACGGCCGACGCGGGTGCGGATGGAGTTGACGTTCCAGGTGGCGACACGCATGCCCCGATCGTATCGGGGGGTCCGCCCCCATAGAATCGGGGACGTGACCGACGCACGACAGCAGCTCATCGACTACATCTCGGCCGAGGCCGTGTTCCACGGCGACTTCACGCTCACGAGCGGCAAGAAGGCGACCTACTACGTCGACCTGCGCAAGGTCAGCCTCGACCATCGCGTGGCGCCGCTGATCGGCCAGGTCATGCTCGACCTCATCGCCGACATCCCGGACGTCGTCGCCGTGGGCGGGATGACGATGGGCGCCGACCCCGTCGCCGCCGCCATCCTGCACCAGGGCGCGGCCCGCGGGGCCGAGTACGACGCCTTCGTCGTCCGCAAGGAGCCCAAGGACCACGGTCGCGGCAAGCAGGTCGAGGGGCCGGACCTCGCCGGCAAGCGCGTCATCGTCCTCGAGGACACCTCGACCACCGGCGGCTCGCCCCTCAAGGCCGCCGAGGCCCTCACGAAGGTCGGCGCCGAGATCGCCGCCGTCGCTGTCGTCGTCGACCGCGACACCGGCGCCCGCGAGGTCATCGAGGCCGCCGGCTACCCGTACTACGCCGCGATCGGCCTGAAGGACCTGGGGCTGTCGTAGTGGCCGACCACCGCCACCCGGGCGCCGCCGACGACGACCAGCACCCGTCAGCGGACTCCGGCGAGCCCGAGTTCGGGAGCCCGGAGTGGCTGTTCCGCGAGCTCGGGACGGAGCCGGAGCCGGAGGCGGCCGAGCGCGTGGACGGTGAGGATGCCGGGGTTTCGCGGCCGGGCGGTGCGCACGCTGCGGACGAGGCGGGCGACGCGGGAGCGAGCACACGCTCGGAGGACGCTGCGGAGCCGGCGGCACCGCCGGTCTCGTCCTTCACGTGGAACCTGACGCCCGGCGCGGGCAGCGACCCGCTGGTGAGTGGTGGGGCCGCAGCGGGGGCAGAGGCAGAGGAGGCGGGCCAGTCGGCGACGCCAGAGGTGGCGGGCGAGTCGGGGGACGCGTCGTCGGAGCGGGATGAGCCGGAGGGGACGGAGCCGACCCGCAGAGCGCTTCGCGAGGCGGAGGCGGCGGAGGCGACGGATGTGGCTGGGGTGCCGGAGCGGCCGGAGTCGCCGGCGGCTGCACCGGTGGCTCCTGTGCTGCCTGAGGCTGCGGGGGTGCCGGCGCCTGGTTCGGCCGTGCCTGCGTCTGGTGCTCCGGAGGCCGTTGCGCCTGCAGAGCCCGCGCCTGCCGCGCAGGAACCCGTCGCCCCCGCCACGCCGGCGTCTGCGCCCACGGCGCCACCGACCACGTCGGCCGAGCCGCCCAGCTTCCTGGCGTCGCTGCGCATGCCGAAGCCACCGGAGTGGGACGAACCGGCAACGCAGGACGCACCCTCCACCCCAGACGGCGACGATGTCGCGACCGACCGCCCCGCCGACGGCGGCGACGAGCCCGCCCAGCCCGAGGAGCCGCAGAGTCACGGCCTCGCGGCGCTCCTCGGATACGGCGTGCCCGCATCGGACAAGCCGGTATCGCGCTCGGTCATCGGCGACACCACCGGCATCATCCCGACCGTCCCGGGCGCCGTGCCGCCTGCCAGTACTCCCGTCGTTCCGCCCGCGCCGGTGGTTCCGCCGGCGCCGTCGACACCCGCCGCTGCAACCCCGCCCGCGGACGCGCCGCCCTCCCTCACCAAACCGCCGGCCGAGTCGCCGATCACCTCGGTCACCTCCGCCTCCACGACGCCCATCTTCGCCGCGCCGCCCGC
>JAEWDJ010000369.1 GCA_023390155.1 Actinomycetes bacterium
GCCCGCGTGCTCGTGCCCGCGGCGGCCGCCGCGGTCTTCGCCGGAGCGCGCCGCGGCGCCGTCTTCGCCGACGCCTGCGCCTCCGCGCCGTCGGCCGTGCCCTCGGTCATGCTCTCCCCCGTATCCCCCGCGTCGGCGCTGCGCTCGACGGGGACGACCCGACCCTCGCGGGGGTCGCCGTCCTCCTGCTGCGCGCGCTCGAAACTCACCCCGCTAACGTACCAAGCCCATCGGCCTTGGACAGCCCTCATGACCGATCGCGGCGCGGCGACGCGCCTCTGAAACCCCTGTGAAGAACATAACGACCCCGCAACGACATCCGTCAACCCCTGCCCCCGGACAGGGGCCGTCGGTAATCTGGTCGAGGCATGAAGGGGTGTCGATACGCGTAAGCGCAGATGAACCCTGGGTGAACCGATCCCAGTCCCGGTGCGCGGCCACGACGCCGCCTCGCCCGTCCGCGCGGATTCCAAGGAGAAGATTGTGACGACCCAGGTAGTGATCCTCGCGGCCGGAATGGGCAGCCGGCTCGGCCGCAGCCTCCCGAAGCCGCTGACCGAGCTGAGCGACGGCCGCACGATCATGCAGCAGCAGTTCGACAACATCCACGCGGCCTTCGGCAAGGACGTCACGGTCACGATCGTCGTCGGCTACAAGCTCGAGCACATCATCGAGGCCTTCCCGGACGCGCAGTTCGTCTACAACGAGCAGTACGACCAGACCAACACCTCCAAGAGCCTGATGCGCGCCCTCCAGGCGTCCGGCCCCGGCGGCGTGCTCTGGATGAACGGCGACGTCGTGTTCGACCCCGCCGTCCTGGTGCGCGCTGCCGCGACCGTGGCGCGCGACCAGACCTTCGTGACCGTCAACACCTCGTCGGTGGCCGACGAGGAGGTCAAGTACACCACCGGCCCCGAAGGCTACATCCACGAGCTCTCCAAGACCGTCAAGGGCGGGCTGGGCGAGGCCGTCGGCATCAACTACATCTCGAGCGCGGACAAGGCCGCCCTGCTGCGCCAGCTGCAGCGCGTCGGCGACCAGGACTACTTCGAGCGCGGCATCGAGCTCGCGATCGAGCAGGACCGCCTCCTCGTCGAGCCGGTGGACATCTCCGACCTGTACGCCGTCGAGGTCGACTTCCAGGAGGACCTGGAGCGCGCGAATCTTTTCGTGTAGTCGTCGCTGCGTGAACGCCTCACGCAGCTTCGATCAATACGATGGGTACTCGTGACCAGTTCTTCGCTTGAGGTGCGCCCTGCGCAGCGGACGCGATTCGCGCGATACCGGCACTCCCTCTGGCTGCTGACCAAGCGCGACCTCCGCGTCCGCTACTCCACCAGCGCCCTGGGCTACCTGTGGTCCATCCTCGATCCGCTCGTCATGAGCGCGATCTATTGGTTCGTCTTCACCGTCATCTTCCACCGCGGTGTCGGCGAGGACCCGTACATCGTCTTCCTGCTGGCGGCCCTGCTGCCCTGGATGTGGTTCAACGGCGCCGTGTCGGACAGCACGCGCGCGTTCCTGCGCGAGTCCAAGCTGATCCGCTCGACGATGATCCCGCGCTCGATCTGGGTGAACCGGATCGTGGCCTCCAAGGGCCTGGAGTTCCTGCTCTCGCTGCCCGTGCTCGCGGTCTTCGCGATCGCGACGGGCGCGAAGGTGAACATCGACATCCTGCTGTTCCCGCTCGCGGTCGTCATCCAGACGGTGCTGACGGTCGGCGTCGGTCTGCTGATCGCCCCGCTCGTCGTGCTCTTCCGCGACCTGGAGCGCGTGGTGAAGCTCGCCCTGCGGTTCCTCTTCTATGCGTCTCCGATCATCTACAGCGCACGCGACCTCCCGGGCGGCTGCGGCAACGTGACCGTCGCCGCGAAGGAGTGCGCGGCGTACCTCGCGAAGCACCCGGGGGCCGAGGCGGACACGCTGTTCTCGCTGCACTTCTGGTCGGCGTTCAATCCGCTGACGGGCATCTTCAGCCTCTACCGGGCGACCTTCTTCGCCGAGGAGCTCGACTGGTTCCTGGTGGGCGTGAGCGCGGCGATGTCGCTGCTGATCCTGCTGGTCGGCTGGCTGGTGTTCAAGCGCTACGAGCGCGACGTGCTGAAGGAGATCTGAGTGGCCGCGGTCATCGACGTCAACGGTCTCGGCGTGCGCTTCCGCCGCAACCGCGGCGCACGCCGGTCGTTCAAGGACCTCTTCGCGGGGCGCAAACGTCGCGCCCGTCCGGACGACTTCTGGCCGCTGCGGCACGTCTCGTTCCGGGTCGAGGCCGGCGAGGCCATCGGAGTGGTCGGACGCAACGGACAGGGCAAGTCGACGCTGCTGAAGCTCGTCGCCGGGGTGCTGCTGCCCGACGAGGGCACGGTGCGCGTGCACGAGGGCGTCGCTCCCCTCATCGAGATCACGGGCGGGTTCGTCGACGACCTCACGGTGCGCGACAACGTCTACCTCACCGCGGGCCTGCACGGCATGACGCGGGCGCAGATCGACTCCCGCTTCGACGAGATCATCGGCTTCGCCGAGATCGGCGACTTCGTGGACACGCCCTACAAGCACCTCTCGAGCGGCATGAAGGTGCGGATCGCGTTCTCCGTCATCTCGCAGCTGGAGGAACCGGTGCTGCTGGTGGACGAGGTCCTCGCGGTCGGCGACCGGGGGTTCCGCGAGAAGTGCTACCGCCGGATCGAGGAGCTGCTCGCCGGCGGCCGGACCCTGTTCTTCGTCTCGCACAACGAGAAGGACCTCCGCCGGTTCTGCAGCCGCGGGCTCTACCTCGACAAGGGCGGACTGGTGCTGGACGGGCCGATCTCGGACGTTCTCGACCTCTATAACAAAGACTACGGAAGCTAGCGAAATCCCTGATCGGGAGCTGTTTACGGAGAGGCATCGAACTCTCCACAGAAAGAATTCCGGCGAGTTGTCCCCAGATGATGCTTATCTGCCCGATTCGGGGCCGGGAGCGTCGGACGGGGTGGCTACCGTCGTGGGCATGAGACACCTACGAAATCTCCGCAGTCCCCGTCCGCAGCCCGCGCCCCGTCGCCTCGCCTACCGGGTGCCCTGGCGCGTGGACCGCAGCGCGGCGCCCCACTACCGCCTGGTCAACACGAGCCGGGAGGTGCTCACGGGCGTGAGCGTCAGCGTCGCCGGGAGGTCGACGCTGACCGTGAGCGCGCCGGCCTCCGTGCGCCCCGGCGAGTCGGTGCGGGCCAGCCTCGGCGGAGGGGATCCCGCGCGGGACACCCTCCTGGTCGTCCGCTGGTTCCCGCCCGACGGCCGCGAGTACCTCTGGCAGATCGCGTTCTGACGCGGTGGGCGGTGCGGCGGCGGGCACGGGCCCCGCACCGCCCCCGCTGGCGCGAGATCAGCGCCGGGCCTGCTCCCGGGCGCGGATGAACTCGGCAGCCGGGAGCACCGTCAGTTCCTCGGGCAGATGCTCGATCGTGATGCCGTCGGTCAGGGAGGCGAGATCATGCCCGAGCACGCTGGCGATGCGCAGCACGGTGAGGAAGCTCGGGTTCGCGGTGCCGCGCTCGATCTTGCCGAAGTTGGTGACGTGCATCTGGGCGAGTTCGGCGACGGCCTCCTGACTGAGGCCGAGAGCGACGCGCGCGCTCTTGATCCGGTCTCCGAAGATGCGAGCGGCCGGCGAGAGTGGTTCGATCATTCCCCCATTACTAGTCAGACGCCGGGCGCAGAACCAGAGCGCGACGGCCTCCACAGCACTCGCCTCGGTCCGAAAAGGTTCTAAACACAAGTGTTTCCGCAACCCCTTGGCCACTCAGCTCCAGCGCATACACTCTGACGAGATGGCCAAGAAGCAGCAACCCTACGTGTCCGTGACCGGCGGACCCCCGCGCGGCGGGGACACCCCTCGACTCGTCGACGCCACGCTGGACCGCTTCCTCGGCATCCAGCGCCCCGCCGTCCTCGCGCACCTGCGCTCCCTCCGCCGCCGCCACCCCGACGCCACGGGGCCCGAGCTGGCCGCGATCCTGGAGCGCCGTTACCTGGCGGCGGTGACGACGGGCGGCGCCGCCGTCGGAGCGACCGCGGTCATCCCGGCCATCGGCACCGGCATCACCCTCGCCCTCTCCGGGCTCGAGACCGCCGGCTTCCTGGAGGCGACCGCCCTGTACGCGCAGTCCCTCAGCGAACTGCACGGCATCGCCGTCGACGACCCGCAGCGGGCGCGCGCCCTCGTGCTCACGATGATGCTCGGCAAGGAGGGGTCGGACCTCGTCCGCCAGCTGGCCGGTCAGCTCGGCGGCGGCAGTGTCACCCGCACCGCGTACTGGGGCGAGCTCGTCACCTCGACGCTGCCGTCGATGGTCGTCGGCCCCCTGGTCGACCGCCTGAAGAGCGTGTTCCTGCGGCAGTTCGCCGTGCGCGGCGGCGCGAGCATCGTGGCCCGCGCCATCCCGTTCGGCGTGGGAGCCGTCATCGGCGGCACGGGCAACAACATCCTGGGCCGCCGTGTGGTGCAGAATTCGCGCCTGGCGTTCGGGGCCGCCCCGATCACCGTGCCGGAGGTGCTGACCCCCGCCGACGGGCCGGGACCGGTGCTGCGCCTCGGGCGCGCCACCGGCACCCGCGTGGTGCGGGTGGGGACGATCATCGGCGGGGCGATCCCCCGGCGTCGCGGTCGTCGGGCCGGCGGGGAGGCTGTGGAGACCGTGGAGGGCCCGGAGAGAGTGGAAGCCGGGTGGACCGCGCCGGATGCACGCAACGCGGCGGCGGAGATCGAGGGCCCGGCGGAGAGCGCGGGCCCTGCGGAGAACGCGGGCCCTGCGGAGAACGCGGGCCCTGCGGCGAGCGCGGGAACCGAGAACCCCGACCGCTGACGGGCGCCGCGGGCGCGGCTCAGACGATCGGCGGGCGTCCGGCCAGGGTCATGCGCCAGACCGTTCGCCAGCGGAGCGGACGGCGCTCCCCCGGGTTCGTGCGCCAGCCCTCCAGCCAGCCGCCGAACCACGCCTTCAGCACGGCGGGCTTGCGGAACCAGCGCAGCACCTGGATCCCGGTCCACGATCCGACGTAGAGCGGGACGAGCACGGCCGGGAGGTTGCGGCGGGCCAGCCAGACGCGGTTGCGGGCGTTGAGCCGGTAGTAGTAGGCGTGCCGGGTCGGCGAGACGGCGGGGTGCTCGGCGAGCAGGTCGCCCGCGTACCAGACGCGCCGGCCCTGGTCCCACACCTTCCAGGCGAGGTCGATCCCCTCGTGGGCGTAGAAGAAGGGATCCGCCCAGCCGCCGGCGCGCTCGAAGACCGCGCGCGGCAGGACGACGGCGGCCTCCAGCACGGAGAAGACGTTGCTGGAGCGGGTCGGGTCGCCCTTGCGGATCCGCGGGATCCAGCGGCGCGGCGACTCGCCGCCCTGCGGATCCGCGAGACGCGGCTGCAGCATCCCGATCGACGGGTCCTGGGAGATCATGCGGACGGCGTCGGCGAGGAAAGTGGGCGACGGGATGCTGGCGTCGTCGTCGAGGAAGAACAGCCAGTCGCCGTCGACCAGGGGGACGCCCCGATTGCGGCCGGCCGGGATGCCGACGTTCTCGGGAAGCGCCAGACCGGTGATCCCGTCGGGCAGAGGCGGATCGGCGGTGGCCGGGTCCCAGCCGTTGCCGACGACGACGATGTCGGTCCGGACGCCGGTCTGCGCCGCCACGGCGTCGAGTCCCCGCCGCAGCTCGACGGGCCGGGTGCCCTGCGTGAGCACCACGACGCCGACGGTGGGCAGCTCAGCCACGGACCCGCCGGGAGGCCATGATCGCCACGAAGTGCCCGACCACCGCCAGAAGCGCGAGCGGCACGAGGGCGGAGAGCAGGATGCGGTCGGCGAGCACCGGGCCGATGAAGAGGCCGACGATCGCGAAGACGAAGATCAGGATGGTCAGCTCGACCGAGTGGTAGAGCCGGTGGAACGGCAGGAACCGGGCCGCGCGCCGGAGGGAGGCGATCAGGCCGTTCGTCGGCGCGTAGGCGGCCTGGGTGTCCGCCAGCTTCGGGAGGCCGGCGTTGGCGCGGGCGACCCGGACCATGTCGTTGAGGGCCTTGTTGAGCACGATCAGCAGGGCGAGGAGGGTGCCGAGGTTCGTCCAGAGGAAGTCGGCGGGCGCCTCGAACGGGAAGCCGGCCGCGCGCACGCCCAGCACGATCGCGATGAGCGTCTCGGTCGTGTAGTGGCCGACGTTGTCGAGGAAGATGCCCGCCGGGGACGACGTATTGCGCCAGCGCGCCACCTCCCCGTCGCAGCAGTCGACCAGCATCTGCAGCTGGCCGAGCACCAGGGCGAGCGCGGCTCCCCCGATCCCCGGGATCAGGAGGCTGGCCGCAGTGGCCCAGCCGGTGAGGATCATCAGCCCGGTGACGCCGTTGGCCGAGATCGAGGTCTTGAGCAGGAACCAGGTGAGGTACGGCGAGAGATTGCGCAGGTACAGCGATGCCGTCCAGTGCTCGGCGTTGCGACGGCCGCGGACCTCGGGCGGCTGGGCCACCGCCTTCAGCTCGGCGATCGAGGCCGGGCGCGCCGCGCGCGCCCCGCTTCCCTGTGCGGACATGCCTACCTTCCCGTGTGGGCCGTGATGTTGCGCGTGAGGGAGAGGTATCCGAGGACGAACCCGATCCCCCAGCAGAAATGGATGCACGGCAAGACTACGAGAAACCAGAGGAACGGGCGAAAACCGTCCCGCCTCCCCCACAGCAGGGCCGAGACGACGACGATGAGGAGGTAGAGCACGGGGGCGGCGAAGCCCCAGAGCAGCCACGGCGTCGCGCCGACGGCGGCCTGCACGATCCCGGCGATCCCGAGCAGGGTGCCGATGGCGACACCCAGGACCATCACCGGCGGCGCGAAGTAGCGCAGCCCGTTGGACGCCGGGTACCGGCGGGCGAGCTCGCCGCGCCAGATGCCGGTGGAGAAGAACTGCCGGCCGAGACGGTACAGGTTGGGGCGCGGGCGGTAGGTGACGGTGAGGCGCGGCGTGAACCACACGGTCCCCCCGGCGGCGCGGATGCGCCGGTTGAGCTCCCAGTCCTGGCCGCGCTTGATCTCCTCGTCGAAGAGGCCGACCTCCAGCAGGCGGTCGCGCCGGAAGACGCCCAGGTAGACGGTCTCGGCCGGGCCGGCCGCACCGCCGACATGAAGCTTCGTGCCGCCGAGGCCCACGCGGCTGCCGTAGGCGCGGGCCACGGCGCGCTCGAAATCGGTGGTGCCCTGGGCGTCCATCAGGCCGCCGACGTTGTCGGCACCGGTCTCGAGGATGGTCTCCACGGCGATGCGTGTGTACTCGACCGGGAGCACGCTGTGCGCGTCGACGCGCACGACGATCGGGAACCGGGACTCGCGGATCGCGAGATTCAGCCCGGCGGGCGTCGACCCGACCACGTTGTCGACGACCCGGATGCGCGGGTCGACCGCCGCCAGCTCCGCGACCAGCTCGGTCGTCCCGTCGATGCTCGGCCCGAGGGCGATGGTGACCTCGATCGGTCCCGCGTAGTCCTGGGCGAGGAGGCTGTCGACGGCGGCGCGCACGTGCGTCGCCTCATTGAGCACGGGCATCACGTACGAGACACCGGGAAGGGTGTTCGGGGTGTCGTCCGGCATGTGTTCCATTCGTGATTCGGGTCCGCCCGAGCCTACCAGCCGGTGGCTGGACGGCAGCGGAGCACGAGACGAAGGCCGCCCCGTGACGAGCACGGGACGGCCTTCGGTTTCGCGGGGCGGATCAGTCGGTCTTCAGCTCACCCAGGGTGACCGTGGCGGTCTTGGTCTGACCGTCGCGGACGTAGGTGATCTCGGCCGAGGCGCCCGCCGCGAGGGCGCGCACCTGGGCGGTGAGGTCGGTCGCGTCGGTGATCGGCACGTCGTTGAAGTTGACGACGACGTCGCCCGCCTTCAGGCCCGCGTTCGCGGCCGCGCCACCCGAGGTGACCTCCTTGATCAGCGCGCCGACGGTCGTCGCCTTGGCGTCGGAGCTCGCGTCGGCGACGGAGGCGCCGAGCAGTCCGTGCGTGGCCGAGCCGTTCTTGATCAGCTCGTCGGAGACGCGCTTGGCCAGGTTGGCCGGGATGGCGAAGCCGACGCCGATGCTGCCGGACTGGCCGCTGCTGGAGCTGCTGCTGCCCGCGCTCGCGATGGCCACGTTGACGCCGATCAGCTCGCCCTTGCTGTTGAGCAGCGCACCGCCCGAGTTGCCCGGGTTGATGGACGCGTCGGTCTGGATGACCGGGAGCGAGATGGTGCCCTGCGACTGGGTCTGCTGCTGCTGGGAGCCGCTGCCGCCCTGCCCGGGGAAGTCGAAGTTGAACGGGTTCTGCGAGCTTCCGTCGCCGTTTCCGCTGTCGCTGCCGTCGCTCGACTTCGGCGCCGCCGAGGAGGCGATGCTGATGCTGCGGTTCAGGGCGCTGACGATGCCGTCGGTGACGGTGCCCGACAGGCCGAGCGGCGCGCCGATCGCGACGGCGGTGTCGCCGACGTTCAGCTTGCTGGAGTCCGCGAACGCCATCGGCGTCATGCCCGACGCGCCGTCGAGCTTGATCACCGCGAGGTCGGTCGTCGGGTCGGTGCCGACGATCTTGGCGGAGTAGATCTTGCCGTCGTTGTCGGTGACGCTGATGGACACGTCCGAGGCGGCCCCATCGAGGGTGACGACGTGCGTGTTCGTGAGGATGTAGCCGTCCGAGGTGAGGACGATGCCGGAGCCGGTTCCGCCCTCGCTGGAGGCGGTGACCGAGATGGTCACGACGCTGGGCGACGCCTTGGCGGCGACCGCGGTCACCGTCGTGGCGTTGTTGGCGTCGTTCACCGTGATGTTCTGCGGGCCGGAGACGGTCTTGATGGTCGCGTTGCCGGCGTTCGTGGCGGAGTAGATGCCCACACCGGCGCCCGCACCGGCGAGGCCGCCCACGAGGGCGCCGATCGCGAGAGTGGCGATGATGAGGCCGGTGTTGCGCTTCTTCGCGGGACGGGCGGCGACGGGGGCGCCGGGCGCGCCCGGGGCCGGCGTGCCGGGAGCCGAGGCGTAGGCGTGCTGGTGGGCGTGCGGAGCGTAGGCGCCGGCGGGTGCTCCCGCGTAGGCGGGCTGGCCGAAGGAGCCGTTGCCGTAGTCGGGCT
>JAEWDJ010000430.1 GCA_023390155.1 Actinomycetes bacterium
CTCCCGGCCCTTGGCGACCTTGGCGCCCTCCCAGCGCGAGACCGACCGGGAGGCCGACCACGGGACGACCCGGTCGACGCCCAGCTCGGTCGCGGCCTGGATCGCGAGCTCGTCCCTGTCGCCCTTGGCGAGGGCTTGGACGAGCGTGATGCGCGGCGCCGGGCGGTCGCTGCGCTCGACCGTCCTCACCTCGATCGCGAGTTCGGCGCCGGTGGCGACGACGACCTCGCCCGAGACGACGAGTCCGCGGCCGTTGCCGATGAGCACGGTCTGGCCCGGGCGGGTGCGGTTGACGGTCGCCGCGTGCTTCGCCTCGGCGCCGGTCAGCGAGAGGCGCGCGCCGGGAGTCGCCTCCTCCAGATCCTCGCGCAGGTAGAGCGAGCTCATGGCGTCAGAGGTTCAGGAAGCGGTCGCGGAGCTTGGCGAAGAGACCCTGCTGGAAGCGCGCGAGCGACGGCTCCACCGAGTGGTGGGTCGCCGCGAACTTCTTGATGAGCTCCTTCTCCTTGTGGTCGAGCTTGGTCGGGGTGACCACCTGGATGCCCACCCGCAGGTCGCCGCGACCCGCGCCCCGCAGGTGCGTGATGCCGCGGTCCTTGACGGTCACGATGTCCGCGCTCTGCGTCCCGGCCTTCAGATCGAGGCGGATGTCGCCGTCGAGCGACTTCACGGTCGCGGTCGTGCCGAGGATCGCGTCGACCATGGAGACCTCCAGGGTGCACAGCAGGTCGTCGCCGTCGCGGCTGAAGACGTCGTGGTGCTTGACCTTGATCTCCAGGTACAGGTCGCCGTTCGGGCCGCCGGCGGGGCCGGCCTCGCCGCTGCCCGGCATCTGCAGGCGCAGTCCGGTCTCGACGCCGGCCGGGATGTCGACCGGTACCGTGCGACGCGCGCGCACCCGGCCCTGACCCTGGCAGGTCACGCACGGGGTGGCGATGACCGTGCCGTAGCCGCGGCAGGTGCCGCAGGGGCTGGAGGTCATCACGTTGCCGAGGAGGGAACGGACCGAGCGCTGGATGCTGCCCGTGCCGTGGCAGATGTCGCAGGTCACGGGAGCCGTGCCCGGCTGGCAGCAGGAGCCGTTGCAGGTCTCGCAGACCACCGCCGTGTCGACCTCGAGGTCGCGGTGGGTGCCGAAGACGACCTCGTCGAGGTCGATCTCGACCCGCAGCAGCGCGTCCTGACCGCGCTCGCGACGCGAGCGGGGCCCGCGCGAGGCGCCTCCGCCGCCACCGAAGAAGGTCTCGAAGATGTCGCCGAACCCGGCGAAGTCGCCCTGGCCGCCCCCGCCGAAGCCGGTGGAGCCGCCGAGGTCGTACTGCTGGCGCTGCTGCGGGTCGCTGAGCACGTCGTAGGCGTGGGTGACGAGCTTGAAGCGCTCCTGCGCCTCCGAGCTGGGGTTCACGTCCGGGTGGAGCTCGCGCGCCAGGCGACGGTACGCCTTCTTGATCTCGTCGGGGGTGGCGTTGCGATCAACGCCGAGGACTTCGTAGTGGTCGGCCACGTAAGGCTGTTCCTTCTCGTTTGTCGTGGGTCTAGTCGCCGAGCAGGCGGGAGAGGTAGCGGGCGACCGCGCGGACGGCGGCCATGTTGCCCGAGTAGTCCATGCGGAGCGGGCCGAGCAGGCCGATCCGGGCGACGTCGGAGCCGGCGGCGCTGTAGCCGCTCGACAGGATCGACGCCTCGCTGAGCCCGAGCACGGCGTTCTCGCGGCCGATGCTCACGGCGACGCCGTGCTGGTCGCGCGCCATCTCGTCGAACAGGCGCAACAGCACCACCTGCTCCTCGATCGCCTCCAGCACGGGGGTGATGGTGCCGGGGAAGTCGGTCTCGGTGCGCACCAGGTTGGCCGCCCCGGCCATCACGAGGCGCTCCTGGCGGTTCGCGGCGATCTGGTCGAGCAGGGCGCTCGCGACGGGCGACACCAGCTCGCGCGTGCGCTCGGTGAGCGCGTCCGGCAGCTGGCGCAGGCGCGCGGCGGCGTCGGGCAGCGAGAGTCCGGCCGCGGCGCCGTTGATGGCACCGCGGATCTCTGCGATCTCGGCGTCCGTCAACTCCGTCCCGAGCTCGATCACCCGCTGCTCGACCGCCCCCGAGTCCGTGATGAGCACGCTCAGGAGGCGGCGCGGCGCCAGCGCCACCAGCTCGATGTGCCGGATGCGCGAGCGGGAAACCGAGGGGTACTGCACGAGCGCGACCTGGTTCGTCAGCTGCGACAGCAGCCGAACGGTGCGGGCGAGCACGTCGTCCATGTCCAGCGACTCGCCCAGGAAGGTCTCGATGGCGGCGCGCTGCGCGGGACTGAGCGGACGCATCTCGGACAGGTGGTCTACGTAGAGCCGGTAGCCCTTGTCCGTCGGCACCCGGCCGGACGACGTGTGCGGCGCCGCGATCAGCTCCTCCTCCTCGAGGAGGGCCATGTCGTTGCGGATCGTCGCGGCCGAGACGCCGAACGAGTGACGCTCGACGATGCTCTTGGAACCGACGGGCTCGCGCGACGCGACATAGTCCTGGACGATCGCGCGGAGCACCTCGAGACTGCGCTCGGAGACCATGCCACCTCCCGACCCGTTAGCACTCAGTGTTCTTGAGTGCCAATCATAACGCGCGAAACGGCGAGTCGAGTGATTGTCGGCGGGCGCGCGCGGCAGTACGTTATGCGCAGCGGGTCGACGCCAGTCGCATCCGATCACGAAAGGGCAACGCCATGTCCGATCCGAACCAGCCCGCCGACCCCACCGGCGGCGTGCCCCCGCAGCAGCCGGCCGGCTCGCAGCAGCCGCCCTACGGCGGCCAGCAGCCTCCTTATGGCGCTCCGCAGCAGCCGTACGCGGCCCAGCAGCCCTACGCGGCACCCGCCGCTCCCCTCGACGCCGAGCAGGACAAGCAGTGGGCGGCGTTCGCCCATCTCGGCGGCATCCTCTGGTTCCTCCCCTCGCTGATCATCTGGCTCGTGTTCAAAGACCGCGGCGCCAAGACCGACGTGGAGGCGAAAGAGGCGCTCAACTGGCAGATCACCTGGATCATCGCCTGGGTCGCCTCCCAGATCATCGGGATCATCCTGGCCTTCACCGGCGTGGGCTGGCTGCTCTTCGGCCTGCTCATCCCGTGGGCGCTCTACATCGTGAACCTGGTGTTCTCGATCCTGGGCTTCGTGAAGGTGAACAGCGGCGGCTCCTACCGGTACCCGGTGAACTTCCGCTTCATCAAGTAACGCAATACCTCTCGGCGTCTTCTCAGATTCGGGCGCTCGGCCCTAGGCTGGGCGGGTACTCGACCATCAGTCCGGCCTGCCCGGACTCTGTGCAAGGAGACTCCATGTCCGCAACGCCCCCACCGCCGCCTCAGCAGCCGTACGGAGGCGCTTCCCAGCAGCTGAGCCCGTCCGACGAGAAGCTCTGGGCCACCCTGGTGCACGTCGGCGG
>JAEWDJ010000004.1 GCA_023390155.1 Actinomycetes bacterium
CGTCGGCGGCCAGCGCTTCGGGCGCGTCGGCCTCCGCCGGCGCCGCCGCGGCTGACAGCGCCGACGCTGACGCCCACGGCGCCGACGCACCCCGACGCACCGTCGTCGACTTCGCCGATCGACTGGACGACTCGCGGTTCTTCTCGTCGCTCTTCGACTTCACGTTCACCAGCTACGTCACCCGCAAGCTCGCCGGTCCGGTCTACGTCGTCGGACTCGTGCTGATCGCGCTGGGGATCCTGGTCGGCTTCGCGCAGAGTCTCGCGATCGCCGTGTCGACGCAGTCGCCCGCCGGGGCGTTCGCGTTCCTGCTGGGCGTGCTGGTGACCGTCGTCGCGGCGATCCTGGCGGTGCTGCTGCTGCGCGTCGGCATCGAGGTGTTCGTCGCGATCATCGAGATCGCGCAGAACACCCGCGGCCGGAGACGCCCGCCACGCGACTGAGCGGCGAGCGGTACGGCCTCCCGCGACCAGGGGTCGGTGCGGCTCACTAGAATCGAAGCATGGCAGGCCGGATTCGACAGAGCGACATCGAAGAGGTCAAGTCACGCACCAACATCGCCGACATCATCGGTGACCACGTCAGCCTCAAAACCGGCGGCGTCGGTGCCCTCAAGGGGCTCTGCCCGTTCCACGACGAGAAGAGCCCGAGCTTCTACGTGCGGCCCGGCGTCGGGCGCTACCACTGCTTCGGCTGCGGCGAAGGCGGCGACGTCTACGAGTTCCTGATCAAGATGGACCACGTCTCCTTCACCGACGCGGTCGAGCGGCTCGCCGGGCGAATCGGCTACCAGCTCCACTACGAGGAGGGCGGCGGCCCCAGCGAGAGCGGCGGCGCCAACCGCGCCCGGCTGCTCGCGGCGAACAGCGCGGCGGAGGAGTTCTTCCGCGAGCGCCTGACCGCCCCCGACGCGGAGCCGGGCCGGCGGTTCCTGGGGGAGCGCGGCTTCGGCGCCGACGCGGCGTCGCAGTTCGGCGTCGGTTTCGCGCCGAAGAGCTGGGACGAGCTCACCAAGCACCTCCGGTCGAAGGGCTTCACCCCCGACGAGCTGCTGGCCGCGGGCCTCGTCACGCAGGGCGACCGGGGCGTCTACGACCGCTTCCGCGGCCGGCTCGTCTGGCCCATCCGGGACGTCACCGGGCAGACCATCGGCTTCGGCGCCCGGCGCCTCCTCGACGACGACAAGGGCCCGAAGTATCTCAACACCCCCGAGACGGCGGTCTACAAGAAGGCCCAGGTGCTCTACGGCCTCGACCTCGCGAAGCGCGACATCTCGCGGAACGACCAGGTCGTGGTCGTCGAGGGCTACACCGACGTGATGGCGTGCCACCTGGCGGGGATCACGACCGCGGTCGCGACCTGCGGCACATCGTTCGGTGTCGACCACATCAAGGTGATCCGCCGGGTGATGGGCGACGACACCAGCCAGGGGTCGGTGATCTTCACCTTCGACCCCGACGCGGCGGGCCAGAAGGCCGCCGCCCGGGCGTTCGGCGAGGAGCAGCGCTTCTCGGCGCAGACGTACGTGGCCGTAGGGCCCGACGGGCTCGACCCCTGCGACCTGCGCCTGGCGAAGGGCGACGACGCGGTGCGACGCATGATCGAGGCGAAGAAGCCGATGTTCGAGTTCATGATCCGCCAGGTCGTGGAGCGCTTCGACCTCGACAGCGTCGAGGGCCGCGCCGGCGCCCTGCGCGCCGGTGCGCCGATCGTGGCGACAATCCGCGACCCTGCCTCGCAGAACGGGTACACCCGCGAGCTTGCGCGTCTGTCGGGCGCCGATCTGCAGGATGCGCTGCGTGCGGTCCGCTCGGCGCAGCACAGCGCGCGCGGGAGCCGTGGTGATCAGGGAGTGCGCGGAGGCCAGGCGGGCCGAGGCGCCCCCGACACCGGCCCGGGCGGAGACACCGCCTCGGCCCCGCCCGTCCGCTCGGCCGACCTCGCCGACCCGACGCAGCGCACCGAACGCGAGTGCCTCATGGTGCTCCTGCAGCTGCCGGGTGAGATCGGCGCCGAGCGCGCCGCCCGTGCGGTGCAGGTGCCGTTCGTCAACCCCACCCACGCCGTCGTGCGCGACGCGATCGCGACGCAGCTGGCGACCATGACGGAGCCCGGCTGGGTGGACCGTGTGCTGGCCGAGGTCCCGGAGGCGTACACCGCGACGGTCAACGGGCTCGCGGTCGGCGCGCTGCCGCAGGCGGGCGGCGACGCGGGACGCTACGCGCGCTCGATCCTCGACGGGCTGATCGACCGCGACCTGCTGCGCGAGAAGGCGGAGCTGACCTCCCGTCTGGCGCGGACCGACCCGCAGGAGGCCGACCTCCGCCGGTCGCTCCAGGTCGCCCTGTCGTCGATCGACCAGGAGCGGATGCGGCTCCGCGCGGAGTAGCACCCGACCGGGGTCGATCGACGGATTCCGCGCCTCCGTGCGCGGATGAGCGGCGAATTGTTGCGTGCGCGTAAAGAATTCGACTCGATTCGCGTCCGAATGCCTGCCCTGCAGGCGATCCGTGCTAGGAAATGGATACGCGATTCGGCACCGAGGCTCTCGCACGCCTCGCCGCATCGGTGATCCCACACCAGGAAGAGGTATTCGGATATGAGATCCGCACACAACGGCGGTCGGCGCCTGCTCGCCGTCTCGGCCGCGTTCGCGGCGTCGGCGCTGGTGCTCGCCGGCTGCTCCGGGAGCAACAGCAGCTCCGGCGGCGGCGGTGGCACGCTCACCATCGGCACGACCGACAAGATCACGTCGATCGACCCCGCCGGCTCGTACGACAACGGCTCGTTCGCCGTGAAGAACCAGGTCTACCCGTTCCTGCTGAACACCCCGTACGGCAGCCCGGACGTCAAGCCCGACATCGCAGAGAGCGCCGACTTCACCTCGCCGAACGAGTACACGGTCAAGCTCAAGAAGGACCTGAAGTTCGCGAACGGCCACGACCTCACCTCGTCCGACGTCAAGTTCACCTTCGAGCGCCAGCTGAAGATCAACGACCCGAACGGTCCGGCGTCGCTGCTCGCGAACCTCGACAGCGTGTCGGCCCCCGACGACACCACCGTCGTCTTCAAGCTCAAGGTCGCCAACGACCAGACGTTCCCGCAGGTGCTCTCGAGCCCCGCCGGCCCGATCGTCGACGAGCAGGTGTTCTCGGCCGACAAGGTCACGCCCGACGCCGACATCGTCAAGGGCCACGCCTTCGCCGGTCAGTACGACATCACCAGCTACGACTTCAACAACCTGATCGCGTACAAGGCGAACCCGAACTACGACGGCCTGCTCGGCAAGCCGGCGACGGAGAAGGTCAACGTCAAGTACTACGCGGACTCGTCGAACCTGAAGCTCGACATCCAGAAGAACTCGATCGACGTCGCGTTCCGCAGCCTCTCGGCGACCGACATCGACAGCCTGAGCGGCGACAAGAACGTCAAGGTCGTCAAGGGCCCGGGCGGCGAGATCCGCTACATCGTGTTCAACTTCAACACGCAGCCGTTCGGCGCGACCACGCCGGAGGCCGACGCGGCCAAGGCCCTCGCCGTGCGCCAGGCGGCGGCCGACCTGGTCGACCGCGCCGCGATCGCGAAGCAGGTCTACAAGGACACCTACACCCCGCTCTACTCCTTCGTCCCCGAGGGCCTGACCGGCGCGACCACCGTGCTGAAGGACCTCTACGGCGACGGCAACGGCGGCCCGAGCCTCGACAAGGCGAAGCAGACCCTCGAGGCCGCCGGCGTCACGACGCCGGTCGCGCTGAGCCTCCAGTACAACCCGGACCACTACGGCCCGTCCTCCGGCGACGAGTACGCGCTCGTCAAGGAGCAGCTGGAGAAGGGCGGCCTGTTCAAGGTCGACCTGCAGTCGACCGAGTGGGTGCAGTACTCCAAGGACCGCACCAACGACGTGTACCCGGCCTACCAGCTCGGCTGGTTCCCGGACTACTCCGACGCCGACAACTACCTGTCGCCGTTCTTCATCAAGGAGAACTTCCTGGCGAACCACTACGACAACGCCGACGTCCAGGCCCTCATCGAGAAGCAGCTCGGCGAGACCGACAAGGACGCCCGCACCAAGCTGATCGAGGAGATCCAGGCCAAGGTGGGCGCCGACCTCAGCACGCTGCCGCTGCTGCAGGGCGCCCAGGTGGCCGTCGTCGCCAAGGGCGTCTCGGGCGCCGACAAGACGCTCGACCCCTCGTTCAAGTTCCGTTACGCGGCCCTCTCGAAGAGCTGAGCCGGCTCGCCGGCAACCGGGGGCGGTCCGCGCAGTGCGGGCCGCCCCCTCCTACGAACCACCACGATCGGACCCCATGACCGCGACAGTCAGCACTCCGGCGCCCGGCACGGCACCCGGCCCCGAGCGCACGAAGGCGAAGCGACGATCGGGCGGCGGCCTCGGCCGCTACCTCCTCATCCGCGCGCTGCTCATCATCCCCACCATCTTCATCCTCGTCACCGTCGTCTTCTTCCTGATGCGGTCGACGGGCGACCCCATCACCGCCGCGCTCGGCGGCAAGCTGCCGCCGGCGCAGCTGGAGGCGCGCATCCACGAGGCGGGCTACGACCGGCCGCTGATCGTGCAGTATTTCGACTACCTCGGCATGATCCTCCGCGGCGACTTCGGCACCACCTTCACGGACAACCAGCCGGTGACGCAGATCCTGCTCACCTACGGCGCCGCGACCCTCGAACTCGCCTTCTACGCCCTGATCGTCGCGTTCATCGTCGGCATCCCGCTCGGGATGGTCGCCGCGTACTTCCGCGACAAGGGGCAGGACGCGGTGCTGCGAGTCTTCGCCATCATCTGCTACGCGACCCCGGTGTTCTTCGCGGGCATGCTGCTGAAGCTGGTGTTCGCGGTCTGGCTGGACTGGCTGCCCGTCGCGGGCCGCGCCTCCACCGGCTCCGAGATCCAGATGCAGACGCTCGAGAACAAGACCGGCATCTACCTCATCGACTCGATCCAGACCGGTGACCCGGCCGTCGTGGGCGACGTGCTCGCGCACGCGATCCTCCCGGGCATCGCGCTCGGACTGCTGACCGCCGGCGTCTTCCTCCGCCTGGTGCGCACGAACGTGATCGGCACCCTCTCGACCGACTACGTCGACGCCGCCCGCTCGCGCGGCGTGCGGGAGAGCCGCCTGGTCCGCAAGCATGCGTACCGGCCGGCGCTCATCCCGATCATCACGGTCATCGGACTGCAGATCGCACTCCTCCTCGGCGGCGCGATCCTGACCGAGAAGACCTTCGAGTGGAAGGGGCTGGGCTTCCAGCTCTTCCATTACCTCTCGGCCCGCGACTTCGTGGCGGTGCAGGGCATGGTCGCCCTGCTCGCCGTGATCGTGGCGCTGACGAACTTCATCGTCGACGTCATCGCGGCGCTCATCGACCCGAGAGTGAGGTACTGAGATGGCCGAGAGGCGCTCGCTCTTCTCCCGCCTCCCCGTCGTCCACCAGCTCCGCCAGAGCGTGGGCCTGCAGCGCGGGATGCTGATCGCCGGTCTGGTGATCACCGGGCTGTTCATCCTCGTCGCGATCTTCGCCCCCCTGATCGCGCCGTACGGGTTCGCCCAGCTGAGCGGGCCGGACGGCCAGTTCGGCTCGCAGAAGCCGCCGAGCGCCGAGAACATCTGGGGCACCACCGTCGGCGGCTACGACGTGTTCTCGCGCACGATCTGGGGCGCGCAGACCGCGCTGCTCGTGATCGTCGTCGCGGTGATCCTGTCGATCTTCGCCGGCGTGGTGCTCGGCCTGGTCTCCGGCTACTTCGGCGGCTGGCTCGACCGGGTGCTCGTCGTCATCTGCGATGCGATCTACGCGTTCCCGTCGCTCCTGCTCGCGATCATCGTGGCCATCGTCGTGAGCGGCGGCCAGTCGAGCCTGTGGGGCGGCATCCTGGCCGCGGCGATCTCGATCACGGTGGTCTTCATCCCGCAGTACTTCCGGGTGATCCGGGCGGAGGCCGTACGGATCAAGTCCGAGGCGTACGTCGAGTCGGCGCGGGTCGTCGGTGCCAGCAACACCCGGATCATGTTCCGGCACGTGCTGCGCAACTCCACCCGCACGCTGCCGCTGATCTTCACGCTCAACTCCTCCGAGGCGATCCTCACCCTGGCCGGCCTCGGCTTCCTCGGCTTCGGCATCGAGCCGACCGCCGCGGCGGAGTGGGGCTACGACCTCAACAAGGCGCTGTCCGACGTGACGAGCGGCATCTGGTGGACCTCGGTCTTCCCCGGCGTCGCCATCGTGCTGGTGGTGCTCGGCATCACCCTGGTGGGCGAGAGCCTCAACGACCTGGCCGATCCGCGCCTGCGCGGCCGTCGCCGGGCCGCGGCGGCGTCGGGCCAGGTGGCCGAGACGTCGGTGGTCCCGGGCGGTCCGCTCACGGCGGGGCCGGCGGGGCTGGATGGACTGGAGGGCGGCGAGTCCTTCGACGAGCACGGAATCGAGGTCCGGCCATGAGTGACGTGGTGCAGATCGACAACCTGTCGGTGACGTTCGCGACCGACGCCGGCCCGGTGAAGGCCGTCGACGACGTGACGCTGAGCGTCGCGCCGGGCGAGGTGCTGGCGATCGTGGGGGAGTCCGGATCGGGCAAGACGGTGACGGCGAAGACGATCCTCGGTCTGCTCCCCGAGACCGCGACCGCGTCCGGCGCGGTGGTCCTGCGGAGCCGGGACGGCGGCGGCGAGGCCGATGTCGTCTCGCTCGGCAAGCGGCAGCTGCGCGCGGTGCGCGGCACTGACGTCGCGATGGTGTTCCAGGAGCCGTCGACCGCCCTCAACCCGGTCTACCCGGTGGGCTGGCAGATCGCCGAGGGCCTGCGGGCGCACGGCAAGCTCTCCAAGAAGGAGGCGCAGGCCAAGGCCGTCGAGATCCTCGGCCGGGTCGGCATCCCGGAGCCGGAGAAGCGGGTCAAGTATTATCCGCACCAGTTCTCGGGCGGGCAGAAGCAGCGCGTCGTCATCGCGATGGCGCTCGTGCTGAACCCCGGGCTGATCGTCGCCGACGAGCCGACGACCGCCCTCGACGTGACGGTGCAGGCCGAGATCCTGGATCTGCTCCGCCGCTGCCGGGACGAGTTCGGCGCCGCGATCGTGCTGATCACCCACAACATGGGCGTGGTCGCCGACCTCGCCGACCGCGTGGCGGTGATGTACCAGGGCAAGCTCGTCGAGCAGGCGGACGTGCGGACGCTGTTCGCGTCGCCGCAGGCCGACTACACCCGCAAGCTCCTGGCGGCCGTTCCCAAGATCGGCCAGGGCGTCGTGCAGACGCGCGAGCGCGCCGCCGCCCGGGATGTCGCGCCGGGTGAGCAGCAGACCGCGGTCGTCGCGGCGAAGGACCTGCGCATCCAGTACCCGGGGCGCCTCGGCCGGCCCGGTTTCGTGGCGGTGGACGGCGTCGACTTCGAGATCCGCCCGCGCGAGGTCCTCGGCCTCGTCGGCGAGTCCGGTTCGGGCAAGACCACCATCGGACGCGCGATCGCCGGGCTCAACAAGGTGACCGGCGGATCCCTGAACGTGCTCGGGATCGAGATGAACGGGGTGCGCGAGCGCGAGTTCCGGCGGGTGCGCTCGGACATCGGGTTCGTCTTCCAGGACCCGGCGTCGAGCTTCAACCCGCTGCTCACCATCGCCGACTGCGTCGCCGAGCCGCTGGTCGTGCACGGCAGAGCCGACTCGCCGGCCGACGCGCGCGTGCGGGTGGACGAGCTGCTGGAGGCCGTGCAGCTGCCGCGCAGCTACGGCGACCGGTTCCCGCACGAGCTGAGCGGCGGCCAGCGGCAGCGCGCGAGCCTCGCCCGTGCCCTGGCCCTGGAGCCCTCGCTGCTGATCGCCGACGAGCCGACCTCGGCGCTCGACGTCTCCGTGCAGGCGCGAGTGCTCGAGCTCTTCGCCGACCTCCAGCGCGAGTTCGGGTTCGCATCGCTGTTCATCAGCCACGACCTCGCCGTCGTCGACCTGCTCGCCGACCGCATCGCCGTGCTCCATCGCGGCAGGCTGGTCGAGGAGGGGACGGGGGAGCAGGTGCTCGTGAACCCGCAGGAGGCGTACACCCAGCGGCTGCTCGCCTCCCTCCCTGTGCCCGACCCGGTCGAACAGGCCGAGCGTCGCGAGGCGCTGCGGGCGTTGCGGGAGCAGAGCGCCTAGGGTCGAGATGTGAGTTCCGATCCCGCCGTCGTCGTCAGCGACCTCTCGGTCGAATACCCCGCGCGGGGCGTCAGCCCGTCGTGCGTCGCCCTGCGCGGGGTGAGCTTCCGGCTGGAGCCGGGACAGATCCTCGGTGTCCTGGGCGAGACCGGGTCGGGCAAGAGCACGCTGGCCGAGGTGCTGGCCGGGCAGGTGCTTCCGCCGCGGTCGCCCGAGCCCGGGCCGCGCATCAGCGGCGGCCAGGCGACCGTGCTCGGCCACGGCCTCCGCAAGGCGCGCAGGCGCGACCTCGCGGAGGTCACCTTCCACGTGGGCTACCTCCCGCAGGACGCGGCGAGCACGCTGGAGCCGTCGCTGACCGTGCAGGACAACGTGACGCTGCCGATCTTCGAGCGCGACCAGCACTACGCCCGCCGGGCGGCGGGCGAGCGCGCGGCCACCATCCTCGACACCGTGCACCTGCCGCTCAGCGTGCTCACCAAGTACCCGTACGAGCTGAGCTCCGGCCAGCGCCAGCGGGTCGCGCTCGCGCGGGCGCTCGTGCTCGGGCCGAGCATCCTGGTCGCGGACGAGCCGACGGCCGGCATCGACGCCACCGTGCGCGACGCCGTCATCGATCTGCTCGCCCAGCTGCGCGGCCACGAGGGGTTCTCCGCCGTCGTCGTCAGCCACGACCCGGCGGTGCTCCGCCGTGCCACGGACGCCTGCCTGGTGCTCCAGGCCGGCCGGACCGTCGGCTACGGCCCGCTCGACGAGGTCCTCGCGGACCCGTCGCATCCCTTCGTCGAGGGCCTGGCCCGTGCGCTCGGCACGGGCTCGCGCCGCTCCGAGCGCCGACCGCATCGCTCCGCGAACTGAAAACCGCCTCGAGGAGAACCACCATGTCCGAACCCGTCATCTCCGCCGGCCAGCATCGGGCGGTGCTCGCCGTCGAGGCCGAGCCGCTCCCGGCCGACCAGCGCCCGGAACCCGGGCCGATCGCGGTCCTTCCCACGGCGGAGCCGGCGTTCGTCGAAGCGGTGGAGGCCGCCGGCGGCACGGTCGAGCCGCTCTCCGACCGCACGCGCGGCCTCGTCTGGCTCGACAACCGCGACCCGGACGGGTTCGCCGCCGCGCTCGCGTCGCACCCCGGCGTGAACTGGGTGCAGCTCCCGTTCGCCGGGGTCGATGCGTTCGCGCGCACGATCGCGGACGAGCAGCGCCCTGGCCTGGTC
>JAEWDJ010000036.1 GCA_023390155.1 Actinomycetes bacterium
GCGACGGCGCGCGCCCGCCGGGTCGACGGCGACGACGCCCTTCACCCGCGTGCGGTCCTCCGGGTCGCCGACGGTCGCGAGGGCCCAGTCGTCGGCCGCCACCTCGATCGGCGTCTGCGGCAGCCCGAGCTCGGCCTCCACCGCCTGCAGCTCGCGGATGAACTCGAGCACCGACCGCTGCCGCTGCGACGGGCGCCGCGCCATCGAGCGCAGCAGCACCTGCTCCAGCCGGGCCGGGACGTCCCGCCGCCCGATGGGCTGCGGCCGGCCCTTAGTGATGCGGTGGATGAGCTCGGCGGAGGTGTTCTCCTTGCCGGGCACCTCGAACGGCGACCGGCCGGCGACGAGCGAGTACACCGTCGCCCCGAGCGACCAGATCTCGCTCGCGATCGTCCCGCTGGTCTCGTCGAGGAGCACCTCCGGGGCCGACCACGGGATCGACAGCCCGATCGCCTCGGTGACGTCGGCCTCGCTCAGGGTTGCGGCGATGCCGAAGTCGCTCAGCACGGGGTGCCCGTAGGCCGTGCTCAGGATGTTGGACGGCTTGATGTCCCGGTGCAGCACGCCCGCGCGGTGCGCCGTCTCGACCGCGCTCGCGATCCGCACTCCGACGCTCAGCGCCTCGGCGACCGGGAGCGGCTCCGACCGGTAGCGCTGACCGATCGCGGACGAGCACAGCTCCATCACGAGGTAGGGCCGGCCGTCGCCGGAGACGCCGGCCTGGTAGACGGTCAGGATCGACGGGTGGGTGCTGAGCTGGGCCATGAGGTTCGCCTCGGCCTGGAACATCTGCTTGAGCTGGCTGGTGACGACCTCGGCGAGCATGACCTTCACCGCGACCTGCCGGCGCGGCAGGTTCTGCTCGTAGAGGAACACGTCCGCGAAGCCGCCGGAACCGAGCACCCGGACGTAGGAGAAGCCGGGGAGGTTCGGCGGCTGGGACGGCAAGCGCCGGGCCAAGGGCTCCTCCGTTCAGCGTCGGACTACGTATCGCGGGTGCGAGAGCGTTTCCCAATTGTAGGCAGCGCGATGCCGCGCCCCGACGGGCGGAACGGCCACCGGCCGGGCCTACGCACCCCCACTCCGGGGGTCACTCCGCGGGGCTGCGGCGAGGGGTCAGTGCCGCCGCGCGGCGCGGCGGGAGGCGCCCTCGCGGTGGGCGCCGCTCTCGGGCGTGGCGAGCACGTCGACCACCACGACCGTCACGTTGTCGCGCCCGCCGTTGCCGAGTGCCGCGTCCATCAGCTGCTGGGCCGCGTCGGTCGGCGAGGAGCCCTCGCCGAGGAAGTAGCGGATGCCGTGCTCGGTGAGCTCCTTCGTCAGCCCGTCCGAGCAGACCAGGAGCCGGGACCCGGCGACGATCGGGAACAGGAAGAAGTCGGGGACGGGGTCCTCGTTGAAGCCGACTGCGCGGGTGATCACGTTGCTGTGCGGGTGCACCTCGGCCTCGGCCGGGGTGATCGCGCCCGCGTCGAGCAACTCCTGGACGATCGAGTGGTCGACCGTCAGCTGCTCGAGCGTCCCGTCCCGATAGCTGTACACGCGGGAGTCGCCGATGTTGAAGACGAGCCAATAGGGTGACCCGTCCACGAGCGTGAGCGCGAGGCCGGTGACCGTCGTCCCGGTGCCGAGGTCGGTGTGGCCGACTCCGCGCCCCATGTCGTCGACCGCGGAGCGCAGGGCGCCGGTGAGGGCGTCCTCGCCCACGAACGCGGTCGACACCTGCTCGGCCAGCCGGGTGACGACGGCGGTGGACGCGAAGTCCCCCGCGGTGTGCCCGCCCATCCCGTCGGCGACGGCGAAGATCGGCGACCGCGCCAGGAGGCTGTCCTCGTTAACACTGCGCCGGTATCCCTTGTCGCTCAGGGCGGCCCAGGAGAGGCTGATGCGCGCGTCCGGCGCCCCGGGCACGGCCACCGTGTGGCGCCTGTTGCTGCGACCGATCTGGGTCACTCGCGTCCTTCTTCGTCTCGGTGCCGGTCCGTCCCCCCGGTGCCGCCCGGCGCGGCGGTGATCTCGATGATATTACCGTCGCCGATCTCGACCGTCGCCCCGGCCAAAGCGACCGTGGACTCGCCGGGCCGCAGGCGGAGCCGCGCTCCGCCGGGGGCGACGACCCGCGTGCCGTTGGTGGAGCGCAGGTCGGTGACGACCACGGCGTCCCCCGACTGCTCGATGCGCACGTGGGTGCCGGACACCTCCTGCGTCGCGGAGACGACGGACACGAGGCGCGGCGGCGCGCCCGACTCGACCCGCGGGGGCGAGGGATGCCGGCCGAGCACGACCGGGGTGTCGAGCGGCAGGATGTCCCCCGTGCTGAGCCGGAGGGCGAACGTCGCGGGCGCCGGCGGCAGCACGAGCGGCTCGGTCGGCGGCTGGGCGGCCTCGACCGTCGGGAAGGTCAGCGGATCCGGCGTGTCGGAGCCGGAGACGGGGGCCTCGATGTCGACGGCGCCGGGCAGTTCGTGGGCGACGGGGCGTTCGGCCGCCGGTGCGATCTCGCCGCCCGCGAGCGGTGCGGCCGCGGACACATGACCGAAGAGCCCGGCTCCGCGCTGCGGGATGATCGTCTCGGCCGCGGCGTCCGGGTCGGCGGCCGGCGTCACGGGGGCCGCAGCCGGCGTCTCGGGCGCCGCGCTGCGCTCCACCCGCTCGATCGGCGAAAGCGACCAGGTGAGCAGCTCACCGTCGA
>JAEWDJ010000038.1 GCA_023390155.1 Actinomycetes bacterium
ACCTCGCCCAGCGCGGCTGGCGCGTCCTGGCGGTCGACTCCGACCCGGGCGTCTCGGAGCGGGTCCTCGCCGGACTGTCGCCCGCCGACTCCTCCCGCGTGGAGGTGCGCTCGGCCCCGTTCGAGAGCCTCGGCGACCTCCCGCCGGCAGACCTCGTCTACGCGGGCTTCGCCCTGCCCTTCTGCGAGGCGGACCGCTTCCCGTACGTCTGGGCCGACATCCGCGACGCCCTCCGCCCCGGCGGTCTCTTCGCCGGCGAGTTCTTCGGCCCGCACGACGCCTGGTTCGGCCGCGCCGCCATGAACTTCCACGACCGCGCCGGTGTCACCGCCATGCTCACCGGCATGGAGGTGCTGCAGCTCGTCGAGGACGACCGTCGCGGCATGTCGTTCGAGGGGCCCAAGCACTGGCACGTGTTCCACGTGATCGCCCGGGCCTGAGCGAGGTTATACGAGTTATACTGAGCTCATGAAGACCGCGATCTCCCTCCCCGACAGCGACTTCGAACGGTTCGACAAGATCGCTGCGCAGCATGGCCTCAACCGTTCGGCGTTCTTCCGCCTGGCGGGCCAACGTCTCGCGGACGAGCTGGAGGGCACTCGTGACCTCACGCGGCTGGCGGACAGTGCGCTGGCCGAGGCCGGCCAGCCGTCCGGCGACGGGGTGTTCGTGCGCGAGTCGTCCCGCGTCGTAGCGGCCGGTACCGAGTGGTGATCGAGCGCGGTGATGTCGTCTGGGTCGACTTCGGTTACCCTCGCGGATCGGAGCCGGCCAAGGTTCGCCCGGCGGTCGTGATCCAGGACGCCTGGCTCCTGGCGTCCACGATCAGCACCGTTCTCGTGGTGCCGCTCACGTCGAACACGGCGCAGGAGCGCTTCCCGGGCAACGTCCTCGTTCCCGCCGATGCGGTCGGACTGGGGAAGGACTCGGTCGCCTTGGTCACGCAACTCGGTCCGGTCGACCGGGAGTTCGTCGACCCGTATCCGGTCGGCCATCTCCCGAACTATCTGCTGACCCAGATCGCGGCAGGCATCCGGCTTGCGACCGGTCTCTGACCGCACCGAGGCGGCGGAGAATCCGCCGCCGCGCGCGGCGCCGCTCAGCGGATGGTCTTGCGCGCCGTGATCTGGCCGGTGTCGAAGCCGAGCAGGTGGAGGCCGCCGTGGAAGCGGGCGTGCTCGATCTTGATGCAGCGGTCCATGACGACGGTGAGGCCCTTCGACTCGCCGTACTCGGCGGCCTCCTGGTTCCAGATGCCGAGCTGCACCCACACCGTCGGGGCACCGATGGCGACGACCTCGTCGATGACGGCGGGGATGTCGCTCGGCTTGCGGAAGACGTCGACGATGTCCGGCACCTCGGGCAGCGACGCGAGGTCCGGGTAGGCGGGCTGGCCGAGGATGGTGTCGGCGTTCGGGTTGACGAAGTAGACGCGGAAGTCGCTCGACTGCTGCAGGTAGGTGCCGACGAAGTAGCTCGAGCGAGCCGGGTTGGGGGAGGCGCCGACGATCGCGACGGACTTCGCGCCGCGCAGGAGCTTCAGGCGCTCCTTGGCGTCGGGCCCGACCCAGGTGCGCTGCGACTTCAGCAGCTTGGCGAGCGGGGAGTCGGCGGGGACGGCGCAGCTCAGCCCGTTGACGAGCTGGACCTCGGTGGTGTCGGTCACGCGTCCGCCTCCTTCACGGCCTCGGTGAGGGCCTGGTCGAGATCGTAGATGATGTCGTCCGCGTCTTCGATGCCCACGCTGATGCGCACGACGCCGGGCAGCACGCCCGCGTCTTCGAGCTGCTGCTCGGTGAGCTGCGCGTGGGTGGTGGAGGCGGGATGGATGACGAGCGTCTTGGCGTCGCCGATGTTGGCGAGGTGGCTGGCCAGGTCCACCGACTCGATGAACTTCTGGCCGACCGCCCGGCCGCCGCGCACGACGAAGCTGAAGACGCTGCCCGGGCCGCCGGGGAGGTACTTGAGCGCCCGGTCGTGGTGCGGGTGGTTCGGCAGTCCGGCCCAGTAGACGTGCTCGATGCGCGGGTCGGCCTCCAACCACTCAGCGACTTTGCGCGCGTTGTCGACGTGCGCCTGGATGCGGTAGGGGAGGGTCTCCACGCCCTGCGCGAGCAGGAACGCCGAGTGGGGGGCGAGCACCGGCCCGATGTCGCGCAGCTGCTCGGCGCGCAGGCGGGTGAGGAAGGCGTACTCGCCGAAGTTGCCCGACCACTGCAAGCCGCCGTAGGACGGCACCGGCTGGCCGAAGAGCGGGAAGCGCTCCGAGTGCCAGTCGAACCGGCCGCTCTCGACGACGACCCCGCCGAGGGTGGTGCCGTGGCCGCCGAGGAACTTGGTGGCCGAGTGGATGACGATGTCGGCGCCCCACTCGATCGGGCGGTTGAGGTAGGGGGTGGCGATCGTCGAGTCGATCGCGAGCGGGACGCCGGCCGCGTGGGCGACGTCGGCGAGGCCCGCGATGTCGGCGATCTCGCCGGAGGGGTTCGCGATGGTCTCCGCGAAGACCACCTTGGTCTTGTCGGTGATCGCCGCCGCGTAGTCGGCCGGGTCGGAGCTCTGGATGAACGTCGTCTCGACCCCGAAGCGGCGCAGCGTCACGTCCAGCTGGGTGATCGAGCCGCCGTAGAGGTTGGCGGAGGCGACGATGTGGTCGCCCGCGCCGGCGAGGGAGGCGAAGGTGATGTACTGCGCGCTGAGGCCCGACGCCGTCGCGACCGCGCCGAGGCCGCCCTCGAGGCTCGCGATGCGCTCCTCGAAGGAGGCCGTGGTCGGGTTCGCGAGGCGCGAGTAGATGTTGCCGTACTTCTGCAGGGCGAAGCGCGCCGCCGCGTCGGCGGTGTCGTCGAAGACGAACGCGCTCGTCTGGTAGATGGGCAGCGCGCGGGCTCCCGTCACGGGGTCGGGGATGTTGCCCGCGTGGATCGCACGCGTGCGGAAGCCATATTCGCGATCAGCCATGCGCTCACGCTACCGGACCCTCCCGGCGCCCCCGGGGCCCGCGCGTAACACGCGTAACAGAGGGCAACAGAGGCTTGCGGGCCCGTTGTGGTACACTCGTGCTAGATCGCCGCGAGCGCGATCCCGGACGACGGATCAGTACCCGGTGAGCGACAAGACTGGCCAAGGAGACCGTCGTCATGTCGTGGATCGTCCTCATCCTCTCCGGTGTGCTCGAGGCCGTCTGGGCCACCGCCCTCGGCAAGACCGAGGGCTTCACGCGACTCTGGCCGACCATCGTCTTCGGCGTCGGCCTCCTCGCCTCGATGGGCGGGCTCGCCTTCGCCATGCGGGAGATCTCCACCGGCACCGCCTACGCCGTCTGGGTGGGCATCGGTGCGGCCCTCACCGTCCTCTACGCGATGGTGTTCGGCGGCGAGGGATTCTCGCTCGTCAAGGTCCTGCTGATCCTGGGACTGGTGGGCTGCGTGGTGGGGCTGAAGCTCGTCGACCACTGAGCCGGCCCCGCCACCGCCGTCAGCCTCCCGCGTCAGCCTCCCGCGTGCGCGCCGGGCTCGGCGCCGGAGCTGAGCGAGCCGTCCTGGGGGACCGGGATGGGGGTGGCCGGCGCGGGCTGGATGTCGGGCAGAACGCCCGGCGCGCCGTTCGTGGCCGCGCCGCCCGGGCACACGTTCAGGCTGGTGATGGCGTCGGAGAGGACGCTCGTGCCGCCCACGGCCCAGTAGCCGGACACTCCGCGCAGCGTCGCGTCCGCCACCTCGCCGGAGGGGATGCAGTCCGGCACGGCGAGCAGGAGCGGTGAGCCGAGCATCCCGGCCGCCGCCGAGATGGACAGGGCATCGGCGAAGCCGAGACCGCTCGCGACGAAGGCGTCGTCGGCGAACGGGAAGACCGCGGCGTTGACGGCCTGTGCCGTGGCGAAGCGGTCGGCGCCGGCGAGACGGAGCACCTGCGGCACCGCGAGCTTCTCGAGGTCGCGCTGGATGCCGGCCGAGACGCTGTTCACGCCGCCGACGATGTAGATGCGCTTCGGTGACAGCGCCGTGATGCTGGCCGCGCTCGCGGCGTCGAGCCCATCGGCGGCGCCGTTGACGAGCAGGAGCGGTCCGTACTGGTAGCCGGCGGCCGATCCGGCGACGAGCGCGTCGGGGAAGTTCGCGCCGGTGGCGACGAACACCGTCGTGGCCGTCGGTTCGGGGAACGCGTCCACCACCGCGCGGGACGTGGCGTAGCGGTCGTCGCCCGAGATGCGCGAGATCGACGGGGTCAGTCCCGCGAGATCGTGGTACACGGCGCCGGACACGGAAGCGGTTCCTCCCACGACGACGATCTTTGCCGGCTTGAGGCGCAGGAGCTCCGTGCGGATCGGGTCCGGCAACCCGCCGGGAGCCGTCAGCAGGAGCGGGCCGCCGGCGGCCGCCGCCGCCGCGGATGCGCTGAGCGCGTCGGGGAAGTTGACCCCGCTGGCCACGTGCACGACCGGACCGCTGCCCTCGGTCGTGCCGGGCGCATAGATCGCCGACGACACCGCTGCGGAGGTCGCGAACCGGTCGGCCCCCGCGATGCGCCCGGAGTACCAACTCCAGGTCGAGACCGAGCCGTCGATGCCGGTGACGGCCTGCCCGGCCGCGACCGTCACGGTCTGCGAGTCCCAGAGGCTGGACGCGCCGTTGTAGTACTGGGTCGAGAACCGGGGGCTGTCGCCGGTGCGGTCGGCGAAGCGGACGACGTACTCGCCGGCGGCGAGCCCGCGGATCGTGTAGTTGCCCGTGCTGTCCGTGTTCGCCGAGCCGTAGCCCACCGCGCGCTCGAACAGTCCGGTGGAGGGGTTCAGCAGGTAGGCCTGGAGCGTCGCCGGGTCGAACGGCCCGGAGACCGTGCCGCTGATCGATCCGGCAGCGGGCTGGGAGACCGCGAGCCCGCTCACGTCGCCCGCAACGGTCACGACCGGGGCGGAGTCCTCGAACGATGTGCCGCCGTACCAGACGGGCGCGTTCGCGCGGTTGTCGGACGAGGTCGCCTCGAACAGGATGCGGTAGCGCCCGGGCGCGACGCCCGGCACCGACCATGACCCGCCCGACGAGAGCGTCGTGTACGCGCCTCCGGAGGCCGGCTGCGAGCCCGTCACCGGGTAGAGCCGGACGCGGCTGGTGGGCGTCGAGGCTCCGGGCACCGCGTACGTGATCGTGCCGCTCACGGTGAAAGAGGACGAGGATGCGGCGGTCGCGGGTGCGGCGGTCGCGAGGGAGCCGGCCACGAGGGCTCCCGCGGCGAGCAGGACGGCGAGAAGGCGTGCGGAACGCCGGGCGCGCGGGGAGCGCCTGTGTGCGAGAGTCACGCTCAGGAGGATACTGAGCGGTCCACCCCCGGTCCGACACCCCGTTCAGGGGACTCCCAGGAGAGCGCGATCAGGGTCATACTGCCCCGAGCAGCCTCCCGCCGTCCGGCACACCGAGCCCCGTGCACGGGTCCCACCCGGCCGCGGCCGTGTACGCGCCGTTGTCGCCCTGGGTGATGTCGCGGAAACCCGCGGCGACCTGCCCCGCGCCGACCGAGTCGTACAGGGCGGGCTGTGCGAGTCCCAGCGGGCGGCCCGTGCTCTGCACGATGCGGGCGACGAGGGCGGCCCAGAGCGGGGCGACCGCGCTGGTCCCGCCGATGACGGTGTCGCGGCCGTCGACGCGGATGCGGTAGCCGGTCTGCGGGTCGGCCACCGCCGCGACGTCGGGCACGCCGCGCCCGCCGGGTCCGTTC
>JAEWDJ010000119.1 GCA_023390155.1 Actinomycetes bacterium
AGAGTGTGGGAACTGTCAGATCGAGGAGGGGAGCTCGACCGGGAAGGCGTCCTGGCCGGAGGGGGTCAGGCCCGGGTAGAGCGGGAACGCGGCGGTCAGCGCGTCGACGCGCGAGCGGAGCGCCGCGGTGTCGGCGCCGCCCTGCAGCGCGGTCGCGATGATGTCGGCCACCTCGGTGAACTCGGTGTCGCCGAAGCCGCGGGTCGCGAGGGCCGGGGTGCCGATGCGCAGGCCGGAGGTGACCATCGGCGGGCGCGGGTCGAACGGCACCGCGTTGCGGTTGACCGTGATGCCGACCTCGTGCAGGAGGTCCTCCGCCTGCTGGCCGTCGAGCTCGGAGTTGCGGAGGTCGGCGAGCACGAGGTGCACGTCGGTGCCACCGGTGAGCACGTCGACGCCGGCCGCGCGCGAGTCGTCGCCGGTCAGGCGCGAGGCGAGGATCTGGGCGCCGCGGATGGTGCGGGCCTGGCGGTCCTTGAACTCCTCGGTCGCGGCGAGCTTGAACGCGGTCGCCTTTGCGGCGATCACGTGCATGAGCGGGCCGCCCTGCTGGCCGGGGAAGACGTTCGAGTTGAGCTTCTTCGCGAGGGCGGTGTCGCGGCTGACGATGAAGCCGGAGCGGGGGCCGCCGATGGTCTTGTGCACGGTCGAGCTGACGACGTCCGCGTAGGGCACGGGCGACGGGTGCAGGCCGGCGGCGACGAGCCCGGCGAAGTGGGCCATGTCGACCCAGAGCGTGGCGCCGACCTCGTCCGCGATCTCGCGGAAGGCGGCGAAGTCGAGGTGGCGGGGGTAGGCCGACCAGCCCGCGATGATGACCTGCGGCTTGTGCTCGCGGGCCTTGTCGCGCACGACATCCATGTCGACGAGGAACGTCTCGGGGTCGACGCCGTACGACACGGCGTTGTAGAGCTTGCCCGAGAAGTTGAGCTTCATGCCGTGGGGCAGGTGGCCGCCGTGGGCGAGCTCGAGGCCCAGGATGGTGTCGCCCGGCGTCGCGATCGCGGAGAGGACCGCGGCGTTGGCGGAGGCGCCGGAGTGCGGCTGGACGTTGGCGTACTCGGCGCCGAACAGGCTCTTCGCCCGGTCGATCGCCAGCTGCTCGGCGATGTCGACGTACTCGCAGCCGCCGTAGTAGCGGCGGCCCGGGTAGCCCTCGGCGTACTTGTTGGTGAGGACGGATCCGACCGACTCGAGGACGGCGCGCGGCACGAAGTTCTCGGAGGCGATCATCTCGAGGTAGTCGCGCTGGCGGCCGAGCTCGAGCTGGAGCACCTCCGCGATCTCGGGGTCGACCTCCGCCAGGGGGGCGGTGAAGGTGGAGGGCAGGGTGTCGGTCACAACGGGCTCCTTCGGACAGGGATGGACAGTGTACGTATCGACCCAGGCGCGCGGCCGAATCCACCCATGCTTTCGAGGTACCGTCGTCGCTCCCCGATGGTGACCATCTGAGCGCCAGTCGCGACGTGGGCAAGCATAGCAAAGCCCGGTGGGAGCAGAACCCTTGCTCATTAGTAAGGAGGCCTGCGATACTCGCTGGTGGCCGCCCGGCGGGGTGGACGGATGCGGCCGACACCCGAGGAAGCCAAGTCACGTGAGGAGCCTCCGTGGTCGTACCCCGCCCTGTCGCGCTCGAGAGCACGACCGACGCCCCCTTCGTCCTCGGGCCGACCGCCCGGATCAGCGTCGCCGGCGCCGGAGCCGAGGCCGTGGCGCTGCTGCTGCGCGACGCGCTGCGCACCGAGTGCTCCCGCGAGCTCGTCGTGGTGCACGAGCCGCCGGAGCACGGCGACATCGCGATCGTCGTCGCCGACCACGAGGGACCGGAGGGGCACAGCGCCGAGGGGTACTCGCTCGAGATCGCCGCCGAGGGCGTGCGCGTCGGCGCGGCCACCGCGGCCGGCGCCTTCCGCGGGGTGCAGACGCTGCGCCAGCTGGTCCCCGCCTCCTGTTCGGGCGATCCGCTGACGATCGACGCCGCCCGCGTCCGCGACTACCCGCGGTACGCCTACCGCGGCGCCATGCTCGACGTGGCCCGGCACTTCCTCCCCGTGAGCGACGTCGAGCGGTTCATCGACGCGATCGCACTGCTCAAGGTCAACCACCTGCACCTGCACCTCACCGACGACCAGGGCTGGCGGATCGAGATCGTCTCCTGGCCCGCCCTCACGCGGATCGGCGGCGCGACGGCCGTCGGCGGCGGGGCGGGCGGGTTCTACTCGCAGGACGAGTACCGCGGCCTGGTGGAGTACGCGGCCGCCCGGCACATCACGATCGTCCCCGAGATCGACATGCCGGGGCACACCAACGCGGCGCTCGCGTCATATCCCGAGCTGAACCGCGACGGGGTCGCGCCCGCGGCCTACACCGGCACGGAGGTGGGATTCAGCACCCTGCTCACCGACGACGCCACGACCGAGCGCTTCCTCGCCGACGTGGTCCGGGAGGTCGCGGCGCTGACCCCGGGCCCGTACCTGCACATCGGCGGCGACGAGTGCCTCAGCACGCCGCGGGAGGACTTCCTGCGGTTCATCGAGCACGCCGCCCGCCTGGTCGCCGAGCAGGGCAAGACGCCGGTGGGCTGGCACGAGATGGGCGCCTGCGACGCCCTCCCGCCGGGCACGGTCGGGCAGTACTGGGACTACCGGACCCCGCGCGGGGCCGCCGCTGACGACCTCCTGTCGTTCGTGCGGCAGGGCGGCGCGGCCATCCTCTCCCCCGCGGACGTGGCCTACCTCGACATCGTCTACGAGGAGGGCGACGACATCGGGCTCGACTGGGCCGACGGCCCGACCACCCTCGCCGACGCGCTCGCGTGGGACCCGGCGCGGATCGTCCCCGGGCTGGGCGACGCGCACATCCTCGGCGTGGAGGCGCCGCTGTGGACCGAGACGGTCGAGACGATCGAGCAGGCCGAGGAGATGGTGTTCCCCCGCCTCGCCGCGATCGCCGAGATCGGCTGGTCGCCGGCGCCCGCCGACACCGAGCCCGTGGAGGCCGCCCGCGACCTCCCGGACTTCGCCCGCCGCCTCGCGCGCCTGGCGGAGCACTGGGACGCGTCGGGCACCCGCTACCGTCGCGTGGACGGGGTGCCGTGGCCGGAGGGCGCGGTCCACTGACCTCGACACACGGCGCGCGTCACGGGTAGCCGAGGAACCAGAGCAGGATCAGGGCGACGGGCTGCAATGCCACGCCCGCCACGAGCACGATGGAGCGCGCCCGCGGGTTGTGGGTGAGGCCGCGCGCTCCGCCGAGCGGGGCGAGCGGCAGGAGCAGCCGGAACAGGCTCTGCTGCGGCAGGAAGACCGCCAGCAGGTACAGGCCGTAGCTCGCCGCGTAGGCGACGACCTCGACGCCGAGCGCGCGGACGCCCGGCCTCCGCAGCAGCCACACGAAGCCCGCGACGGCCGCCACGACGAGCAGCACGCCCGCGATGCCGGCGTACTTCCAGGTGAACAGGAACCACGGGGTGAGCGGGACGAACGAGACGCGCCCGACGAACCCGGTCCACCACGACAGCTCGGTCGCCACGTAGGCGTCGGGCGTGCCGGTGATGTGGGAGGCCACGAGCGGCCACGCGAGGCCGGCCGCGGCCGTCGCGGCACCGGCGACCAGCATCGACACGCGATCGCGGAGGGGGAACGTCGCGCCGCCGCGGCGGTCGCCGATCAGGCGCACGACGAACACGATCGCGAGCGCGAGCGGGATCGCGAGCGCGCCCGGCTTCGCGAACGACGCCGCCACCGCGAACGGGATGACCAGCCAGTACCGCCGCCGGATCATCGCCAGCAGGGCCCCGAACATCAGGAAGAAGAACATGCTCTCCGCGTAGGTGATCTGCAGCACGAAGGAGAGCGGCCCGAAGCAGAAGAACATCGTCGCCCAGAAGGCCGAGACGATCCCCCCGCGCGCCCGCACGATCCGGAACAGCAGGAGGCTCGCGCCCGCCCCGAAGAGCGTCGCCACCGCCACGCCGACCGGCGCGAACGGCAGGCCGGTGAGCAGCATGAGGCCGCGCACCACCAGCGGGTACAGGGGCAGGAACGCCCACGCGTTCTGCTGCACCTCTCCGGCCCCGTCCACCGGCAGCGTGGACGGATAGCCGCCGGCGGCGATCCGCTGGTAGAAGGAGCCGTCCCACAGCCCCGAGAAGGTGAAGAAGGTGGGGTCGTGCCGGTAGCTCGCCATCGGCCAGTGCCCGACCGTCGCCGCGACGAAGAGCGAGAGCAGGAAGACGGTGGTCAGCACCCGCGAGGAGGCGTAGACGATCAGGACCGCGGCCCACCAGGGGAGGTCGCGACCCACCAGTCGCACCCGGTCGCCGCGTGCACGTGTCCCGGGACCCGGCGTGGGCGCTGTGCTCGTGATTCCCGCTGACATGCTCAGCCGGATACTACCCCGGCGCGTGCGGGAAGGGACCCGGGTAGTGGGATCCTGTACAGGTGAACACGCTCCCCTCCCCGTCCCCGGCTCCCCTCGGCCCCGGCGAGCCCGTCCTCGCCGTCGACGTAGGCGGGACGGACATGAAGGCGGCGCTCGTCGACGCCGAGGGGCGCATCGTCGACATCGTGCGCCGGCCGACCCCGCACGACGGGCACCGCACGGCCGAGGCGATCGTGGCCGAGCTCGTCGGCATCGCGGAGGCGTTCCGGGTCTCGCATCCCGAGCTGGCGCCGGCGGCCCTCGGCCTGCTGGTGCCCGGGCACGTGGACGACGAGCGTGGCGTCGGGGTCTTCGCCGAGAACCTCGGCTGGCGCGACTTCCCGTTCCGCGACCGCGCGGAGGAGGCGCTCGGCATCCCGGTGTCGTTCAGCCACGACGTGCGCGGCGCCGGCGAGGCGGAGAAGCGGCTGGGGGCCGCGGCGCCCTACCGCGACGTGGTCGTGATGGCCGTCGGGACGGGCATCGCCGGCGCGATCTTCCTCGACGGCCGCCTGCTGGTCGGCGGCGGCCTCGTGGGCGAGATGGGCCACTCCCGGGTCGCCGACGGTCCCGTGTGCGCCTGCGGCGGCGTCGGCTGCCTGGAGGCGGTGGCGTCGGCCGCGTCGATCGCGCGCCGCTACAACACGGTGACGGGTGCCGACGTCCCGGGCGCACGGGAGGTGCTGGAGCGGGCGCAGGCCGGCGACGCCGAGGCCCTCGCCGTCTGGGAGAGCGCCCTCGACGCGCTCGCCCTCGACCTCTCGCACACCGTCGCCCTGCTCTCCCCCGAGGCCATCGTCATCGGCGGCGGCCTCTCCCAGGCCGGCGACGCGCTCTTCGTGCCGCTGGCCGAGCGGCTCGACCGCATCCTCACCTTCCAGCGCCGGCCCGTTCTGCTGCGCGCAAGCATCGGCGAGAACGCGGGCGTCATCGGTGCGGCCCTGCGGGCGCGCGATCTGCTCGCCGCGAGGCCGACGGTATCGTCGATCCGGTGACCGCCCATGTGATCCACTCCGCCCGCCTCGTCAGCGAGGGCCGCATCGTCCACAACGCGTGGGTCCGGTTCGAGGGGGCGTCGATCGCCGCGACCGGCACGGGCGACGACTGGCGCCCTGCCGTCGCCGCGGACGAGCCGGTCGCCGTGACCGACGCCGACGGTGCGTGGCTGACGCCCGGTTTCGTCGACATCCACGGGCACGGCGGCGACACGGCGAGCTACGACGACGGCCCCGCGGCGATCCGGCGCGGGCTCGACCTGCACCAGCACCACGGGACGACCCGCGCCGTCGTCTCGCTCGTCACGGCGCCGGTCGAGCAGCTCGCCCGAAGCGTGCGGGCGATCGCGGAGCTCTCCCGCGAGGATCCCCGCGTGCTCGGATCGCACCTCGAGGGCCCCTTCCTCGACGTCGGCCACAAGGGCGCCCACGAGCCCGGGCTCCTCCGCCCGGCGACCCCCGCCGACATCGAGCTGCTGCTGGAGGCGGCCGACGGCACCCTCCGCCAGATCACCCTCGCCCCCGAGCTGCCCGGCGGCCTGGACGCGGTGCGCGCCTTCAGCGCGGCCGGCGTCGCCGTCGCCGTCGGCCACACCGCCGCCGGCTACGAGGAGACGCTGGAGGCGTTCGCGGCCGGCGCGAGC
>JAEWDJ010000122.1 GCA_023390155.1 Actinomycetes bacterium
GCCCACGGTCGGGCCGATGGCCAGCCCGACGAGCCCGACCGTGGAGATCAGCGTCGTCGCGCGCACCCGGAGGCCGTCGTCGGCGAACAGGCGGAACGCGAGGGCCAGCGAGCCGGGCGTCGTCATCGCCGCGGCGATCCCCATCACCGCGCGCACTGCGATGAGCTGCTCGGCGGAGGTGACGAACGCGGTGGCCAGGCTGGCCAGCCCGAGGAGCCCCAGCCCGATCAGCATCACCCGCCGGCGCCCGTACCGGTCGGCGATCGCGCCGAAGGCGAGCATCGAGCCGCCGAACACGACCGCGTAGGCCGCGGTGATCCACTGGAGGCCGGTGGTGGAGGCGTGCAGCTCGCGCCCGATCGTGGGCAGGGCGACGGTGAGGATGGAGGTGTCGAGCATCTCGAAGAGGAAGACGGCCGAGAGGCCGGCGAGCGCGAGCCACGCCTCGCGGAGCGTCCGCGGGGAGCGGCGACCCTGGTTGAATGAACCCGTCGTGACGGTGAGCTGGTCGGTGGACATGCGACTAGGTTATGCGACTAAGTTTAGTGACACAAGATAAGGTGTGTGATCGGAATGCCCCGGACCAGCGAGCGCGGCGGCCCGCAGACCCGCGCGCGGATCTCGCAGGTGGCGACGCGCCTCTTCATCGAGCGGGGATTCGACGCCGTGACCGTCGCCGAGGTCGCCCGCGAGGCCGGGGTCTCGAGCGTCACCGTCTTCAACCACTTCCCGCGCAAGGAGGACCTGCTCCTCGACCGCACGGACGACGCCGTCTCCCTCCTGCGCGAGACGGTCGCCGGGCGGCCGGATGACGTGGACGCGCTCGCCGCCCTGCGGGCCGCCGCCCTGCGCGTGCTCGACGACCGGCTCCCGCTCTCGGGTCTCGCCGACGGCGCCGTCCCGTTCTTCCGCACCGTCGCCGCCTCTCCGGCGTTGCTGGCGCGCACCCGGGAGATCGTCGCCGAGCTGCAGGGGGTGCTGCGCACCGCGCTGGAGGAGGACCCCCGGTTCGACGGCGACGCCGCCCTGCTCTCCGCCTTCGTGATCGGCGGGTACGCGACCGTCTTCGTCGAGTCGGCGGCGCGCCTGATGGCGGGCGAGGAGCGGGAGGCGGTCGCCGCCGATCACCGCCGCCGGGTCGAGCGCCTGTTCGACGCCGTCCGTGCCGGCGTGCCGCTGGGCTGACCCGCGCGCGGCCGACCGAGCAGTAGACGCGTCAGTACACCGTCAATTCCTGACGGTTTCTGTCCTCCAGATTGAGGACAGCCGCTGGCGCCCAATAACGTTGGTCTCAGCCCGGGGATGCCAGCCGCGATGTGGAAACGAAATCCGACCCGCGATGACGTCTCAACCCGACACGGAGCAGTCGGCATCCCCTGGGGGCAGACTTCCCCGTTCCGCTCCGCGCACCCGAATGCGGAGCGGACGGGTCAGGTCAGGTCAGGTCACGTCAGGTCACCGCGAGAATCTCCGCCGAACGGCGTCATGGATCCCGCTGCGCCGCGTCCCTTCTCATGACGTGAGGAGAAACGCATGACGCACACCGATTCGATCCTGGACACCATCGCCGCCCCCGCTCCCGCGGCCGCCCTCCTGGGCTTCCACGCCGAGGTCTACGTGAGCACGCTCACGCACGACCCCATCTGGGTCGGCTGCAGCTGCGAGATCGGCCGCACGCACACCTACGCCGAGACGGTCGCCTAGGCCGCAGACGACGGGGTCGCGACGCCGCGGCCGAAGGTGATCGCGCGGATGATCTGCACGATCCCGAGCACGATCAGGCTGATGCCCGCCAGGATGAACAGCACCACGATCCCCCACAGCGGCGAGAACAGCAGCACGATCCCGGCGATGATGCTCAGGATGCCGAAGAACACCGCCCAGCCGCGGGACGGCGCGTCGCCGAGCTGGGCGAGCGTGACGGCGCCCTCGACGATCCAGGCGATCCCGACCAGGATGCCGAGGAACACGGCGAGGAAGGCCGTCGTCGCGGTCAGGTTGGCGAACGCCACGATCGAGGCGATCACGAGCAGCACGCCGAACACGATGTCGAGCGCGCGCGAGCCTCCGCCGAGGCCCTTGGCGAAGATCCCGATGCTGAGGTAGGCCAGGCCGGAGACGATCAGCGAGACGGCGATCAGGATGGTGATGCCGACGGCCGCGGTCTTCGGCCAGAAGACGATGATGACGCCGATGATGAGCGCCACCGCGCCGCTGATGCCGAGCGCGACGCGCACGCTGTTGATCACCGATCCGGTCAGATCCTTGCCGTTCAGCGAGAAAGCGGCGAAACCCGTGGGCTGAGAAGTGGACATCGCGAGCATCCTTTCCGTGGATGCTCAGGACGCTAGCGCTCCCGCCGGGCGCCTGTCTATCACCGGCGTCACCGACGGCCGGCGTCGCGGACGGGCCGGCCGCGCCCGCGGGTCAGCGCAGGCGCTCCTCCTCCTCGCGCTCCAGGCGCTCCTTCTCGGCGACCTTGGCCTCTTCGACCTTCTGGATCTCTTCTTCGCGCGGGGTCTTGTTCGTCATGCCCGGGAGCCTACCCCGCCGACCCGCGCAGCAGGCTCCGCAGACTCCCGATCGTGTCGGCCTCGGCGGCCGTCTTGTCGTCGCGGTAGCGCTTCACCCGCGCGAACCGCAGCGCGATCCCGCCGGGGTAGCGGCTGGAGCGCTGCACCCCGTCGATCGCGATCTCGACGACCGTCGTCGGCGCCACCCAGACGGTGCCGGGCGTGCGGCGCACCTCGATCTCCTGGAACAGCTCCGTCTGCATCCGCAGCAGCTCGTCGGTCAGGCCCTTGAAGGTCTTGCCGACCATCACGAAGCCGCCCGGCTCGCCGAACTCGCCGTCCGGGTCGAGGGCTCCGAGATGGAGGTTCGAGAGCAGCCCCTGGCGGCGACCCGACCCCCACTCGCACGCCAGCACCACCAGGTCGTAGCTGTGCACCGGCTTCACCTTGATCCAGCTCGACCCCCGCCGCCCGGCCGCGTACGGCGAGCCGAGGGCCTTCACGACGACCCCTTCCTGCCCGGCGGCCAGCGCGTCCCGTGCCACCTGCTCGGCCACCTCGGGGTCGTCGGTCACCCGGCCCGGGATGCGGTGGTCGCCCGCCACCCGCTCCAGCTCGGCGCGCCGCAGCGAGAGCGGCTCGTCGAGCAGATCGCGGCCGTCGACGTGCAGGATGTCGAAGAACCACGGGTGCAGCACGGTCTCGCTCGCCGCCTCCGAGCCGAACCGCGACATCGTCTCCTGGAATGGGCGCGGGCCGCCGTCCTCGTCGAGCGCGAGCGTCTCGCCGTCGAGGATGAGGTCGGTGGCGGGCATGCCGCGCACGACCTCCACCACCTCCGGGACCCGGTGGGTGATCTCGGCGAGCGTCCGGGTGAAGACCCGCACCTCGTCGCCCCGCCGGTGCACCTGGATGCGCGCGCCGTCGAGCTTGAACTCGACCGACGCCTCCCCGGTCGTCTCGAGCGCCGCGCTCGCGCTCGCCGCGGTCGCCGCCAGCATCGGCAGCACCGGCCGGCCGACGACGAGCCCCACGGCGTCGAGTTCGTCCTCGGTGCCTGTCAACGCGAGCAGCGCGGTCTCGCCGAGGTCGCCGGAGAGCATGGCCGCCCGCCGCACCGCCGCCGCCGGCCGGTCCGCCGCGCGCGCGATCGCATCCAGCAGCACGCCCTCCAGCGCGCCCGTGCGCATCTCGCCGAGCAGCACCCGGCCAATGAAGTCCTGCTCGGCCGCCGTCGCACGCCCGGTGAGCCCGCGCAGGGCCGCCGTGCGCTCGGCCGCCGAACCCGCACC
Source organism: Actinomycetes bacterium (assembly GCA_023390155.1). Classification (GTDB taxonomy): domain Bacteria; phylum Actinomycetota; class Actinomycetes; order Actinomycetales; family Microbacteriaceae; genus Leifsonia. Next base: position 3,806 of record JAEWDJ010000122.1, read on the forward strand.
CGAGAGC
>JAEWDJ010000185.1 GCA_023390155.1 Actinomycetes bacterium
GCAGCGCCCTGCGCGTCACGGTCTCCGGCGGCGCGTTCGCCGCGACCGCCGGCGAGGAGCTGCCCTCCCCCGCCCACTCGGAGGCGGACGCCGCGGGGGCGACCGCCGCGAACACAACTGCCGCGAGCGCGACCGCCGCGGACGCGGACTCAGCGACCACTCGGCCGGGCAAATAGAATGGATGCCATGCCGACTTCCCAGACGACCCCGGACACGGGGTCGACCCCCGGCGCCGACCCCCTCGTGAGCCTGAGCTACGAGGAGGCGCGCGACGAGCTGGTCCGTGTCGTGACCGAGCTGGAGCAGGGGTCGGCGACCCTGGAGGAGTCCATCGCCCTGTGGGAGCGCGGGGAGGCCCTCGCCCGGCACTGCGAGGAGTGGCTGATCGGCGCCAAGGCGCGTCTCGACGCCGCCCGGGCCGGCTCCGCGCCCTCCGCGTCGGGAGCCGCTGACAGCGAATGAGCCCCCGCACCAAGCCCCCGGCCGTCGTCGCCGAGCTCGGCCGTCCCGAGACGCCCGAGGAGACGGCGGCGCGCAAGGCGCAGAACTCCGCCAACCACCGCAACCGGCAGACGGTCAACAACCTGGTCTACTCGCTGATCGCGACGGTGGCGCTGGTCATCGTGATCGTGCTCGTGGTCCCGCGCGGCAACCCCACCAACACCACCCCGCCCGTCGACTACGCGGCGGTCGCTCAGGAGGCGCAGGGCAGCGAGCCCGACCGTCTGCTCGTGCCCTCCCTCCCCGAGGGCTGGAAGGCCAACAGCGCCGAGCTGCGCACGAAGACGGCCGACGGCGTCGACTCGTGGTACATCGGTCTCCTGACGCCGAAGGGCGAGTACATCGGCGTGACCCAGGGCTTCGACGCCAACGACAGCTGGGTGGCCGATCAGGTCGCCAAATCCCGCATCGCCGGCACGCGCGACGTGGACGGCGTCCGGTGGGACGTCTACGACAACCGCAAGGCGAGTTCCGACGCGGGCAACGTGGCCTACGCGCTCACGACGGACGCGGGCCACAGCTCCATCATCGTCTTCGGCACCGCCGACGACGCCGAGTTCCGCACGGTGGCCTCGTCGCTGTCGGATCAGATCACCGAACTGAAAGGCGAATGAATGCCCACGACCCGGCCAGGACGCATCTGGAACACCATGCTCGCCGGCAACGAGCGATTCGTCGCCGGAACCCCTGAGCACCCCCGCCAGGACGTGGAGCGCCGCGAGTCCGTCGCGGCAGGTCAGGCGCCGACCGCCGCGATCTTCGGCTGCGCCGACTCGCGCCTCGCCGCCGAGATCATCTTCGACATGGGCCTCGGCGACGCCTTCGTCGTCCGCAACGCCGGCCAGGTCGCCTCCGACTCGGCCATCGCCTCCCTCGAATACGCGGTCGCGGTGCTGAAGGTGCCGCTCATCCTCGTCCTCGGGCACGACTCGTGCGGCGCCGTCGCCTCCGCGATCGCCTCGCAGGGCCCGGACGCCGAGCCCCTGCCGCCGCACATCGCGAACCTGATCGCCCCGATCCTGCCGGCCGTGCACCGCGTCGCGGGCACGCCGGAGGGCGAGCCCATCGACCTCGCGGCCGCCGACCCGGCCGAGGTCGGCCGCGAGCACCTGCGCGACACCGTCAAGGAGCTGCTCGCCAAGTCGGAGATCATCAGCTCCGCCGTCGCCGAGAACACCCTCGCGATCGTCGGCGCCAACTACCGTCTCCAGGAAGGTCGGGTCGTCCCCGACGTCGTCGTCGGGATGGCCGATCCGGCCGCCGAACAGCAGTCCGAGCGCTGAACCACAGCGTCGTCGGCATCAGAAAGGAAGAACACACCGTGGTGGACACCCAGGCGGACGCCGAGTACCGCATCGAGCACGACACGATGGGCGAGGTGCGCGTCCCCGCGGCCGCGCTCTACAGCGCGCAGACGCAGCGGGCCGTCGAGAACTTCCCCATCTCGGGCTCCGTGCTCGAGCCGACCCAGATCGCCGCACTCGCGCGCATCAAGAAGTCCGCGGCCCTCGCGAACGCCCGCCTCGGCGTGCTCGACCAGGAGATCGCGGACGCCATCGCCGCCGCCGCGGACGAGGTCGTCTCCGGCGCGCACGACGGCGAGTTCCCGATCGACGTCTACCAGACCGGTTCGGGCACGTCGTCGAACATGAACATGAACGAGGTGCTGGCGACCCTCGCCTCCCGCCGCCTCGGCAAGCCCGTGCACCCCAACGACCACGTCAACGCGTCGCAGTCGTCGAACGACGTGTTCCCGACCTCCGTGCACATCGCTGTCACCGGCGCCCTGATCGACGACCTCATCCCGGCGCTCGACCACCTCGCCGTGGCGCTGGAGGAGAAGGCCGAGAAGTGGGCGACCGCCGTGAAGTCGGGCCGCACCCACCTCATGGACGCCACCCCGGTCACCCTCGGCCAGGAGTTCGGCGGCTACGCCGCGCAGATCCGTTACGGCATCGAGCGCGTGCAGGCCTCCCTCACCCGCGTCGCGGAGGTCCCGCTCGGCGGCACCGCTGTCGGCACCGGCATCAACACTCCGCTCGGCTTCCCGCAGCTGGTCATCGAGCTGCTGACCGCCGAGACCGAGCTGCCGATCACCGAGGCGCGCAACCACTTCGAGGCCCAGGCCAACCGCGACGCGCTCGTGGAGGCCTCCGGCGCCCTGCGCACCATCGCCGTCAGCCTGACCAAGATCTGCAACGACCTGCGCTGGATGGGCTCCGGCCCGAACACCGGTCTCGGCGAGCTCCACATCCCCGACCTGCAGCCGGGCTCCTCGATCATGCCGGGCAAGGTCAACCCGGTGATCCCCGAGGCCGTCCTCATGGTCGCGAGCCGCGTCGTCGGCAACGACGCCACCATCGCCTGGAGCGGCGCCTCCGGCCTGTTCGAGCTCAACGTCGCCATCCCGGTGATGGGCACCGCCCTGCTCGAGTCGATCCGCCTGCTCACCCAGGCGAGCCGCGTCCTCGCCGACAAGACCGTCGCCGGCCTGGAGGCCAACCTCGACCGCGCCCGCGCGTTCGCCGAGTCGAGCCCCTCCATCGTCACCCCCCTCAACCGCGTGATCGGCTACGAGGCCGCCGCCAAGGTGGCCAAGCACTCCGTGGCGCAGGGCATCACGGTCCGCGAGGCGGTCATCGACCTCGGCTTCGTCGAGCGCGGCGAGGTCACCCTGGAGCAGCTGGACGCGTCCCTCGACGTGCTCAGCATGACCCACCCGGGCTGACCGGCACCCGCAAGGACGACCACAGCACCACCGCACAGGGGTCGCATCCACCGCCGCCTTCGGGCTCGGCGGCAGGATGCGGCCCCTCTGTCGTCCGCCCCGTCGCCGTCTACGCGAAGAGCGCGACCGGCCAGAATCCTCCCAGCAGGATCGGCCCGAACGCCACCTCCGTCCTGCCACGCCGCCGGCCCGCCACCCAGTCGACACCGCCGACGAGCAGCAGCGTCGCGAACGCGCCGCCGAGCCACACGGCCACCGACACCACGTCCCCGAGCGCGATCCCGAGCAGCCCGGCGAGCTTCACATCCCCCATCCCCACCCCGCCTCCGGTCGCGAGCACGCCCAGGAGCCCGAGGGCACAGAACCCGGCGAACACCTGCCCTCCCGCCGACGCCACCGACCCCGGCAACCCC
>JAEWDJ010000199.1 GCA_023390155.1 Actinomycetes bacterium
GGCCTCCTCTGCGCCAACCTCGCCCACTGCGTCGTCGAGATCCTCGCCGGTGCCCGGTCGCTGGATCAGCTCGGACGCTGGGTCACCGACTCGGTGTACATCCATCTGCTCCGGCGCACCGTGCTGGCGGCGCGTGCCCGTGCGGTCTCCGCCCAGGAGGCGATGCGACCGCGATTCCGCGTCGGAGCCCCGCTGCTGTCCCAGCCTGCCGACGGCGTCGTCGAGGCGGTCGTGCTCGTCCATCAGCCTTCGCGGTCACGTGCGATCGCCATCCGCCTGGAGCGGCACCGCGACCGCTGGCGCGCGACGGCGATCAGCGTGCTCTGAGCGAGCACGCGACCGCCAGTCGGACGCAGAATGGCGGCCCCTCGGGGCCGCCATTCTTAGAATCCTCCTCCGCCGTCCGAAGCCGCGTTCAGCGAGTCCGGAACCGGGCGGTGGGCCGGATCAGCGCTTCTTGGACTGCGCGCGACGCTCGGCGCGGTTGGCCGGCGCCTCCTCATCGGACGCCTCCACGCGCTGGCCGAAGGCACCGCGCTGCGTGGACGCCTGCTGCGGCGGCGCGGCCTGCGCGGGCGCGGCCTGCTGCTGCTGGGCGCGCTGCGCGCGAGCCGTGGCGGCCTGCTCGATCTGACCGCGCTGGTTGCGGACCTCGACGCCGCCGCCCTCGCCCGGAGCCGAGTAGCTGAGCGGCTGCTCGTTCTCACCGCGGGCCAGGCCCTTGGCCGCGACCGACGGGGACTCGACCTCGCCCGGAGCCTGGTTGACCTCGACCTCCAGGTTGAACAGGAAGCCGACGGTCTCCTCGCGGATGGCGCCCATCATCTGCTGGAACATCGCGTAGCCCTCGCGCTGGTACTCCACGAGCGGGTCGCGCTGGGCCATCGCCCGGAGGCCGATGCCGTCCTTCAGGTAGTCCATCTCGTAGAGGTGCTCGCGCCAGCGGCGGTCGATGACCGACAGGACCACTCGGCGCTCGAGCTCCCGCATCGCGGGCGAGCCGAGCGACTCCTCGCGCTTCTGATACGCGATGCGCGCGTCCGAGAGGATCTCGCGGCGCATGAACTCGCGGTTGATGCGGCCCTTGTTGCCCGCCTCCGCGATGACCTCGTCGATGCTGACGCCGACCGGGTAGAGCGTCTTGAGCTCGGCCCACAGTGCATCGAAGTCCCAGTCGTCCCCGCTGCCCTCACCGGTGTGCTGATCCAGGATGTCGTCCACCACGTCGGTGAGGAACTTCTGCACGCGCTCGTGCAGGTCGTCGCCCTCCAGGATGTGGCGGCGGTCGCTGTAGATCGCCTCGCGCTGGCGGTTGAGGACGTCGTCGTATTTGAGGACGTTCTTGCGGATCTCGGCGTTGCGCGCCTCCACCTGCGACTGGGCGCTGCGGATGGCGCGGCTCACGACCTTGGACTCGATCGCCATGTCGTCCGGGACGCTCGAGCGGCCCATCAGGCTCTCGGCCGCGCCGGCGTTGAACAGGCGCATCAGGTCGTCGGTGAGGGAGAGGTAGAAGCGGCTCTCGCCCGGGTCGCCCTGACGGCCGGAGCGACCGCGCAGCTGGTTGTCGATACGGCGGGACTCGTGGCGCTCGGTGCCGAGGACGTAGAGACCGCCGGCCTCGATGACCTTCTCGGCCTCCTCCTGGACCTTCGCCTTCACGTCGGTGAAGACGGAGTCCCACTGCTCCTCGTACTCGTCGGGGGTCTCCACGGGCGACAGGCCGCGGGCGTTCATCTCGGCGACCGCGATGAACTCGGCGTTGCCGCCGAGCATGATGTCGGTGCCTCGACCGGCCATGTTGGTCGCGACCGTCACGGCGCCGAGGCGGCCGGCCTGGGCCACGATGGCGGCCTCGCGCGCGTGGTTCTTGGCGTTCAGCACCTCGTGGCGCACGCCCTTCTTGGCGAGGGCGCGGGAGAGGTACTCGCTCTTCTCGACGCTGGTCGTGCCGACGAGGACGGGCTGGCCCTTCTCGTGGCGCTTCGCGATGTCCTCGACCACCTGGTCGAACTTCGCCTTCTCGTTCTTGTAGACGAGGTCGGGCTGGTCGATGCGCTGCATCGGCTTGTTCGTCGGGATGGGCACGACGCCGAGCTTGTAGGTGCTCATGAACTCGGCGGCCTCGGTCTCGGCCGTACCGGTCATGCCGGAGAGCTTCTTGTAGAGGCGGAAGTAGTTCTGCAGCGTGACGGTGGCGAGGGTCTGGTTCTCGGCCTTGACCTCCACGCCCTCCTTTGCCTCGATCGCCTGGTGGATGCCCTCGTTGTAGCGGCGCCCGACCAGGATGCGGCCGGTGTGCTCGTCGACGATGAGCACCTCGCCGTTCATCACCACGTAGTCCTTGTCGCGCTTGAACAGCGCGTTCGCCTTGATGGCGTTGTTGAGGAACGAGATGAGGGGGGTGTTGGCGGACTCGTACAGGTTGTCGATGCCGAGGTAGTCCTCGACCTTCTCGATGCCCGGCTCCAGCACGCCGATGGTGCGCTTCTTCTCGTCGACCTCGAAGTCCTCGCCCGCGGTGAGGCGCTTGGCGAGGTTGGCGAACTCGACGAACCAGCGGTTCGCCTCGCCGGAGGACGGGCCCGAGATGATGAGCGGGGTGCGCGCCTCGTCGATGAGGATGGAGTCCACCTCGTCGACGATGGCGAAGTAGTGGCCGCGCTGCACCATGTCCTGGGCCTGCCAGGCCATGTTGTCGCGCAGGTAGTCGAAGCCGAACTCGTTGTTCGTGCCGTAGGTGATGTCGGCCGCGTACTGCTCGCGGCGCTCCTCCGGCGTCTGGCCGGCGAGGATCACGCCGGTCGTCATGCCGAGCGCGCGGAACACGCGGCCCATCAGCTCGGACTGGTAGCTCGCGAGGTAGTCGTTGACCGTGATCACGTGGACGCCGCGGCTCGCGATCGCGTTGAGGTAGGCGGCGGTCGTCGCGACCAGCGTCTTGCCCTCACCGGTCTTCATCTCGGCGATGTTGCCGAGGTGCAGGGCGGCGCCGCCCATGAGCTGCACGTCGAAGTGACGCATGCCGAGGGTTCGCTTGGCCGCCTCGCGGACGGCGGCGAACGCCTCCGGGAGGAGGTCGTCGAGCGACTCCCCGTTGCTGTACCGCTCGCGCAGCTCGACGGTCTCGTGCATGAGCTCTTCGTCGGTGAGGGCGGCGAAGTCGTCCTCGAGCGCGTTGACCGCTTTCGCGTACGCCTCGAGCCGACGGAGGGTCCGCCCCTCGCCGATACGGAGAACCTTTTCCAGAACTGAGGCCACTGATGCACTCCACTTGTGTTCGTTCGGGCCGATCGTGCCCGCGCCCCTGTCGGACGCACGCCGAACGGCTGGCACCGCCGACGCTAGACACATCGTACGGGATCAGTCGCCGGGTTCCTCCAGTGGCAGCTGAAAGGCAGCCGAATGCAGAGTGAATCCCCGAAAAGGAGGTGCCGATGGCGGCCGCCGCCCGGGCGGACGCCATCGGCACGCGATGGTCGCCAGTGCTCGTCAGCCGAGCTTGCGACTCGCCGTCGCCACCTCCTGCAGCTCGTCGGCCTCGTCGTCGAGCGAGATCACGCCGTAGTCCCAGCCCTTGCGCCGGTAGACGACGCTCGGCCTCTGGGTCTCCTGGTCGACGAAGAGGTAGAAGTCGTGTCCGACGAGCTCCATGTAATAGAGCGCGTCGTCGACCGTCATCGGCATCGAGGCGAAGACCTTCTTGCGGATCACGACGGGGCAGTAGTCGTCCTCCGTCGCCTGCTCCTCCGCCTGGTCCTCCTGCACCACCGGGACGCTGCCCGTCCTCACCTGGTCGAGCACCGCGACGGGAGCGGCCGCGAGACCGACGGTGCTGAAGCCGTCCGTGCTCGCCTCGCGGAGCGAGGTCGGTCGATGCTGCCCGCGGTGCACCTTGCGCCGGTCCTTGGCGCGGCGCACGCGTTCGAGGAGCTTCCCGAGGGCGATGTCGAACGCCGCGTACTTGTCGGTGCCGGTCGCCTCCGACCTGACCACCGCCCGCGGCCCGACGAGCGTCAACTCGACCCGGTCGTCCCCGTTCTGTCCACCGAGCTTCTCGTTGTGGCGGCTGACCTTGATCTCGAGAGAGATGGCCCGCTCTGCCAGATGCGCGACCTTGTCCGACTTCTCGGTCGCGTATTCACGGAAGCGATCAGTGATTCCCAGGTTGCGTCCGATGATGTTGATGTCCATGGAGACCTCCCTGATCCGACGCGGTGTCGCCCTGATCAGGTGGGCGACCCTCGCGCCTTTTCGACTACCGTAGTGCTCCCCTCCGGGGAACGGAACAGGTGGGTGCGTGCTATTTCCTGGGAGCTGTCCGAGTGCTTCCGGGGAGCTGCGGGACGCCCCGGCGTGGCGTCCCGGCGATCGTCGCCGCGCCCACGACCCGGCCGCCCGCCGCGTCGATGGCACGAGCGGCTTCGGCGATCGTGGCCCCCGACGTGACGATGTCGTCGACGATGAGGCAGCGCCTCCCCCGCAGCCGTGCAGAGGCCACCATGCTTCCCTGGCGGTTGACGGCCCGGCCCACCGACGAGAGCTCGGCCTGGTCACGGGTCTGCCTGGTCAGCCGCAGCGCGCGCCAGAGCGGCGGCACCAGGATGTGCGCTCGCGCGAGCACCGTCCCGCTCGGGTGGAACCCGCGGCGGCGACGCGCCGCCGTCGTCGACGGGACGAGGACCGGCAGGAGCGCGTCCCGCCGCCCGTGACCCCGTCTTCGAACGACCCGCGGATCCGCCCCGGCCGCCGGCGCAGACCGCAGCGCTTCGACCACCGCGGCCCGCAGCGCTCGGCTCAGTGCGGGCGCAGCATCCACCCGCCCGGACTCCTTGAACGCCAGGAGCACCTTCCGCGCGGCCCCCGAATACTCCACCGCCGACCAGACGGGGATGCCGCCCACCGCGCGCGTCGTGACGCGCGGCACCAGCTCGCGTCTGCACGCGACGCAGAGGCTGCGGTCGGGGCCGCCGCACCCGGCGCACCGGACGGGGAACAGGACGGCGGAGGCATCGAGGACGGATTCGCGGACGAAGGAGATGGATGTCATGGCTCCAGCCTCGCGGCGCCGTTCCGCGTCCTGCCCCGGATCCGCGAATCGGTGGAGAACCCGCCGATGGCGTGAGGCTGTGCAGAACGTGCTACGGCTGGCCGAGCTGGACGGCGACGGCTCCGACCTTGTCGGTCTGCTCCTGCCATCCCGTGCCGGTCGGCGCCTGGAGGCTCCCGTCGGAGGTGAGGACGAGGTAGCGCGACAACCCGTCGGCTCCGACGATCGTCGTGCCCCCGCCCGGCCCGGTCGTGGTGGACTGCTCGCCGCCGATGGTCTGCTCCACGATCGTCGTCGCGTCGCCGTTGGTCGAGCTGAGCAGGGCCACGCTCAACTCGCCCGTCCAGGCGACGGAGAGCGGCGTGCCCGAGCCGATGGACAGCTCGACCGGCTGGGTCAACGAGGTCGGGATCGCGCCGGAGCCGCGGACGACTCCCGCCGCAACGAGCGAGTAGCCGTCGGCCGTGCGCAGAAGCGCCACCACACGGGTGCCGTCGCGCGACACCGCGAGCGACTGGATGCCCAGAGCGCCCGGCCAGTCGGTGGCGACCGCGTGCGCCTCCCCGTTGGAACCCGCGACCTGGAGCGCCGCCGGCGAGCCGGCCGGGACGGACCAGACCCAGCCGTCGTTGTCGATGGCGGGTGCGATGAGCCCGGGCCGGGCATCCACCCGCACGGTGTCCCCCGACCGCCGCACGAGATAGGCCGCACCCTGCGACTGCACCGCCGCCTGGTCGCGGGCGGCGTCGAGCGCGACCGCGGTGGGCTGCAGCGCGACGATGCGGTCGCTCAGCCCGCTGAGCGAGGAGACGCCCGATCCCGACAGGAGCCCGAAGGAGTCCCCGCGGTAGACGATCGCGTGGCTGTCCACCGCCGGGTCCTGTAGCGGCGCGGCGCCCGAGCTGAGCGGCGCGATCTGCTCCACGTTGCCCTCGATCGAGAGCTGCACCGACTGGGCGAGACTGCCCAGGCTCTCCTCCAGCTGCAGCTGCATCCGCTGGAGCTGGACGGTGTCCGCACGCCCGGCCTCCGAACTGAGATCGACCTGGGCGACCCCGCCCACGGTCGTCACCGACGGCACGGCGAGCTGGGTCCCCTCGGGGAAGGCGGTGGCCACCGCACCCGAGAGCCACTTGGCCGGCCCGGCGAGCACCGCGCTCGCCACGCGCGTCGCAGAGGTCGCCACCCGCGCCGGGAACCAGCGCGCGTCCGGCACCAGATAGCCGAAGTCCGGACTGTAGAAGTACAGGGTCTGCTGCGCGTAGACCGCGCGGAACGTCGGATCGTCGATCACGACGCCGTTCGGCGCGACGGCGATCCGCCACTCCCCGGCCTCCTTGACGAGCTCATAGCGGAGGCCGATCGGCGCCCTGCTCGTCACGGGATGGTAGGCACCGACCGCGTCCACGCTGGCTACCGGGTTGACCTCGACGCTCCATTGGTCGCCCTCGTGGTCGTAGGTGCGGTTGCGGCCGTCGTCGACCGTGACGGACTCGTCGGGGTTCCAGCTCGCCGCCATCGCGTTCGAGAGGTACTCGCGGGCGATCGCGAAGTTGTTCTTGGGGCTCGACGCGGCGTCGATGAACCCCTGCACGATGCGCTGCTGCGACGCCCCCTTCTCGGGCGGCGAGGGGTTGAAGTCGAGGTCGAGGGGGTCGTCGACCTGCGCGACCGCACCGCCCTGGCGCACGGGGCCGCCGTCTGGGATGCTGGCGCAGGCGGTGAGCACGAGGGCGACGGCCACGGCGAGCGCCGCGACGAGCGAGCGGAGCGTGCTGCGGCTCATGCGCTGGCCTCCCTCTCGGCGACGGGATGTGCGTCCCCGGGGGGAGCACCGCGCGGCGGCAGCTCTCCGGCGTCCGTCGGCGGCAGGGGCAGGGGGGACGCCGTGATCTCGCGCCCCGGCACGCGCGGGAGCGTCAGCCGGAAGCAGGACCCCTGGCCCGGCATCGACCAGACCTGCAGCCAGCCCGAGTGCAGCGTGGCGTCCTCCAGCGAGATCGCGAGCCCGAGCCCGGTGCCGCCGAGCGTGCGCTTGCGCGACGGATCGGCTCGCCAGAACCGGTCGAAGACGTGGTTCACATCCTGGTGGCTCATCCCGATGCCGTAGTCGCGGACGGTGAGGGCGACCGCGCTCTCGTTGCTGTCGACGGTCACGACGACCGGCCGGGCCTCCCCGTGCTCGATCGCGTTGCCGATGAGGTTGCGCACGACGCGGCGGATGCGGCGCGGGTCCATGTCGACGTCGAAGTAGCCGCCCGGCGCGTCCAGCGTGAGGGGCGAGCCGTTCTGCTCGGAGAGTGCGCGGAGCTCGTCCACCACGTCCTCCGCGAGCCGCACGAGGTTCGTGGGCTCCGGGTCGAGCACGACGGACCCGGCGTCGTACCGGCTGATCTCCAGGAGGTCGGAGAGCAGCCGATCGAAGCGCTCGATCTGCGTGTGGAGCAGCTCGGCGGTGCGCTCCGTCGCCGGCGGGAACGTCGAGCGCTGGTCGTAGATGACGTCTCCGGCCAGGCGGATGGTGGTCAGCGGCGTCCGCAGCTCGTGCGAGACGTCGGAGACGAACCGTTGCTGCAGCTGCGAGAGCGTGGCCAGCTGGTTGATCTGGCTCTGCAGGCCGTCGGCCATCCCGTTGAAGGAGCGCGCCAGGGAGGCGAACACGTCCTCCCCGCGCTCCGGGATACGGACCGCGAGATCGCCGGCCGCGAGCCGTTCGCTGGTGCGCGCCGCGACCCGGATCGGCTCGACGACGAACCGCACGATCACCCACGTGATCGCACCGATGAGCACGATGAGCGCGAGACCCGCGATGAGGAGGGTGCTCTGCACGAACAACAGGGTGTTCTCCGAGTCGCGCAGGTTGTAGCCGATGTACAGCTCGTAGCGCCCGTAGGACGGCAGCGTCAGCTGCGTGCCGACCACGATCCCCGGATCGGTGGAGCCGGTGCCCGCCGGCAGGGCGACGGACTGGTAGAACTGCTTCGTCCCGCCGTTCTGCACCTTCGCCCGCAGCTGGTCGGAGATGACGGAGTTGAGGGCGGGGCTCCCCCGGTCCGGCGGGGCGAGCACGCTGGTGTCCTGCCCCGGGACGCGGTACGCGGCGACCAGCCGGCTGGAGGTCGACGCCTGCACCGACTGGAGGGCGGAGTTCAGGAGGTTGCGCCCGCCGTCCGCGGACGACACGTCCGATGCGTTCATGGTCGACTGCGCCGCCGTCGTCGCGCGGCTGGAGTCCCGCAGCGCCTGGTCGAGCCGCGACTGGTAGAGGTCGTTGGAGATGCTGAGCGCCATGTACACGCCGGTCACCAGGATGGCGATGCCGGTGAGGGCGAGGGTGATCGTGACGGTCCGCAGCTGGAGGGACCGGCGCCAGAGCGTGGCCAGCCGCGACGGCGCCTGCCGCCACCACTGCCTGTCCGGCCACCGGAAGCGCATCGTAGGCGCCAGGTCAGGTCGCCGCGCCGGCGCGGTAGCCCACGCCGCGCACGGTCATGACGATCTTGGGGTTGTCCGGGTCCTGCTCGACCTTCGCGCGGAGGCGCTGCACGTGCACGTTCACCAGCCGCGTGTCGGCCTTGTAGTGGTAGCCCCACACCTGCTCCAGGAGCATCTCGCGGGTGAAGACCTGCTGGGGCTTGGCGGCCAGGGCGAGGAGGAGGTCGAACTCCAGCGGGGTCAGCGCGATCCGCTGCTCGCCGCGGCGCACCTCGTGACCGGCGACGTCCACGACGAGGTCGCCGATGCGCAGCTGCTCCGCGGGAGGGGTGGAGGGCGCGGGACGCAGCCGCGTGCGGATGCGGGCGACGAGCTCCTTCGGGTTGAAGGGCTTGACCATGTAGTCGTCGGCCCCGGACTCGAGGCCCTTGACGACGTCGGCGGTGTCGGATTTCGCCGTCAGCATGATGATCGGCGTGCCCGACTCGGAGCGGATGCGGCTGCACACCTCGATGCCGTCGAGGCCGGGGAGCATGAGGTCCAGCAGGACGAGATCCGGCTTCGCACTGTGGAAGATGTCGACCGCCTGGGCGCCGTCTTCGCAGAACACCGGGTCGAACCCCTCCGTGCGCAGCACGATCCCGATCATCTCGGCGAGGGCGGTGTCGTCGTCGACAACCAGGATGCGACTAGTCATGTGCGAAGGTCCCCTGAACCCCTGTCGGGCGGCCGGCGGCCGCGGAAGCAACGGCACAACTGTAGTCGAGTCCCCTGGTCGAGCCGTGGAAGGCGGCCGCACAAGCGCTGTGGAGAAGTCGGGAGTCCGCCCGCCCCCTGTGGACGGGACATCGGCCCGCCGACGGATGTGCCAGCATGGGAACAACGCACGACGGGCGGGGATGAAAGGGCACGGCGTGAGCGACGAACAGAACGGTCAGGCACCGCAGGGAGCCGGGGGGACGGCGCCCGCGACG
>JAEWDJ010000220.1 GCA_023390155.1 Actinomycetes bacterium
GTGCCGGTGTGGCCGTCGTGGCCGTCGTCGGCGTGGGCGCCGCACTCATCGCGGGCGGGGTGCTGTGAAGGAAGCCGCACCCCGACGCCGGTTCGGTCGCGCCGCCGTCGTGACGGCCGGGATCGCCGCCGTCGCACTCGTCGTCACCGGCGCCGTCGTCGCGCAGGGCTACGACACCCAGAAGTCGGAGGCGGTCGAGAGCTCCGTCTGGGTCACGAAGTCCTCCGGCCAGTACGCGCGCGTCGACACGGACCTCGGCCAGCTCAGCACCGTGCGCGACGCGGAGGACCCGAGCGGCGTGGTCCAGCACGGCGCGCAGAGCATCGTCTTCACGCAGGGCTTCCGTCAGGCGTGGCCGGTCGACCCGGCCGATCCGAAGGCGTTGGTGGAGGGGTCGTCCGCGACCGCGGCCGGGGCATCGGCGGCCTCCGGGTCGGACGCGTCGTCCGGCGGCTCCGGGGGCGCGAGCGGCGCCTCCACCCCGAGCGGCACGCGCCAGGTGCTCTCGTCGGGCGACTGGGCCGTCTACCTGACCGACGCGGGCTCGATCTACGTGCAGCAGCTCTCCGCGCAGGGCTCGGCGGGCAAGCCGGTGCCGATCGACCCGCTCCAGCAGGAGCGCACCTCGGGAGGCGCGGAGGGGTACGTCGCCACCGCCGTCGCGGTGGGCGCCGACGGGACCATCGCCGTCTACTCGGCCAAGGAACGCGCGGTCCGCGTCTACGACGCGCAGCGCGGCGCATGGGAGGGCGATGCGACCGAGCTGGCCACTCCACCGCCCGCCTCGGCGAAGGTGGCGCTCGCCCTGGCCGGCGACAGCTGGGTGCTCGCGGCGCCCGCGCAGAGCAAGGCGTGGATCGCCGGCCGCGACGCCCCGGTGGAGATCCGGCTGGGCAGTGACGCGGTCGCCGGCAGCACCTCGGACGGCGGCACCGCGTACTTCGCCGACGGCTCGGGGCTCGTCTCCCTCCAGGTGCGCAGCGGTCAGTCCGGGCGCACGGTCGAGGCCAGCGGGACGCCCGCCGCCCCGACGGAGGTCGACGGGACCGTGTACGCGGCCTGGCTCGCCACGACCGCCGGCCGGCTCTGGTCGTCGGCGGGAGGCGCGAAGACGCTCGACGTCCCCGAGGGGACCCTCGAGGACGCCCGCTCGCTGACGCCGCAGATCCTGAGCAACGGCAAGCGCGCGGTGCTCGACGAGACCGACTCCGGAACGCTCTGGACCATCCCCGACGGCACCCTCATCCCGCCGTCGCAGTGGAACGCCGACGACGAGAAGAAGACCGAGCAGACCGAGACGACCACGCAGGTCGAGGAGGTCACGCAGGAGATGCCGCCGGTCGCCCAGCCGTCCAGCTTCGGCGTGCGGGCGGGAGCCACGGCACTGCTGCCGGTGCTCCTGAACGCCCATTCTCCGGTCAAGCGCGCGGTGCTCACGATCGTGCCGGACTCGCTGGCGGGCGGTCTGAGCGATCCCGGGTTCGGCGACCTGTCGCTCACCGCGGACGACCAGCAGCTCGCCATCCACGTGCACGCCCAGAGCGGTAGCGCCACGTTCAGCTACGTCGTGACCGACGGCGTCATGCAGTCCCAGCCCGCCACCGTGACGCTCCACGTGGTGCCGGAGGGAGAGAACAGCGCGCCCGTGTGGTGCGGGATCGAGAACTGCATGCAGACCTGGCCGACGGTGTCGCTGGCGCCGGGCGGCACCGTGTCGGTCCCCGTGCTCTCGTCGTGGGTCGACCCCGACGGCGACCCTCTGGCCCTGGCGGACGCGCGCAAGTCCGACCCTGCGGCGCCGATCCGCGTGGTCGCGACGGCCGACGGCCGGGTCGCGGTGCGGCACACCGACCCCAACGCGGGTGCGGGCACCTACGCGGTGACCGTTACGGTGGTGGACGCGAACGGCGCCGAGACCACGAAGGAGCTGGTCGTCTCGGTCGCGGCCGATCCCGCCCTGACGACCGTCCCGGCCGCGGTGGTCACCGGTGTTGGGGAAGCGCGGACCGAGGCGATCGCCGACCACGTCGAGGGCGGATCCGGCTCCTACCGGCTGACGGACGCGGTCATTACCACCGGCGACAAGGACAGCGCGACCGTCACGCCCAACGGTGCGGCCGGCACCATCCAGCTCACCGCGTCGGCCGCGGGGGAGTACTTCGTCGGCTACACCGTGCAGGATGCGCAGACCAAGGCCGAGCAGACGGGCGTCCTGCGGTTCAGCGTCGTCCCCGGCGGGCGCGCGCTGACCATCCCGCCGCTCGTCGCCTTCGCCCGCGCACAGGAGGACACCACGCTCGACGTGCTCCCGTCGGTGCAGAACACCTCGGGCCGTGTGCTCGCCGTGCAGTCCGTGACCTCCGACGTGGACCGCCTGTCGGCGAGCGTCGTCGACAACGCGCAGGTGCGGGTCAGCGGGACGACCGAGGACGGCCGGCCGGGCCGGATCGGCACCGCGACCGTCACGGTGGGCGACGGCGCCGGCCAGACGGTGGAGGGCGAGATCACGGTCTTCCTCGTCGACCCGGCGACGGGCATCGGCCCGATCGCGCGACCGGACGCCGTCACCGTCCGGGCCGGGACGCAGGTCGACATCCCGGTCACCGCCAACGACATCGCGCCGCGCGGGGAGCGCCTCGTGCTGGCGCCGCAGATCGAGGGGTCGGGCGCCACAGGCGAGCTGGTCTTCGCCGCCGGCGACACGGTCCGCTACCTGGCACCGTCGAAGCCCGGGTCGTACACCCTCCATTACTCGGACTACGTCGAGTCCGACCCGAGCCGCCTCGACTCGACGGAGATCACCGTCACGGTCGTCGCCGGCGGCACCAACCGCGCTCCGGAGCCCACGGCGCTGACCGGACGTGTCCGGGCCGGCGGCACGGTCACGCTGGCCATCCCGTCGGCCGGGCAGGACCCGGACGGCGACGCCACGGTGCTGTCCGCGATCGACCAGCCGAAGTCCGGAACGGGAACGGCGACGATCGGCGCGGACGGCCGTTCGGTCGTCTACGCGGCGCCGGCGGGCGGCGTGAGCGGCGGGCAGGTCTCGTTCGGCTACACGCTCCGCGACCCCGCCGGCGCGACCGGCGACGGCGTGATCCGGATCGCCGTGCTGAACAACGCGGACGCCGACGTGGCCCCCGTCACCTACAGCGACGCCGTGCGCACGGTGCGCGGATCGAGCACCGCCCTGACGGTGCAGCCCCTCCTCAACGACCGCGATCCCGCCGGCGGAACGCTCAGCCTCGTCTCGGTCGTGCCGAACGCCCCCGAGCTGCCGGGCTCCAGCGAGTACAACCGGCTGAAGGGCCTCATCGCCCCGAGCACGGACCTCAAGGCGGGCACGGTGCGCCTCCTGCCGGGCGACGTGGAGGGCGTGCAGTCGTACATCTACACGGTCAGATCGTCCGCCACCTCGAGCACCGCGCAGGGCCTCATCGTCGTGACGGTGACGGCGGAGGCCGCGACGGACATCCCGGTGGTGACGGACACCGTCGTCGGCACGCGCGACCGCGCGGAGCTGGCGACGGGCATCGACGTCGTGGCGGGCAAGACCGTCTGGAGCTCGGGGAGCACCGCCGACCTCACCCTGTCGATCTGGGGGCCCGCGGCCTCCTCGTACACGGTGAAGGGCCATCGGATCAGCGGGCCGCTGCCGCGCGACGGCGCGCTGGTGCCGTTCTCGCTCAGCGGCACCGACCAGACCGGCCGCAAGAGCGTGGGCTACGGGTTCCTCCGCATCCCCGCGTTCGACGACATGCGGCTGCAGCTGGCAGGCGACCTCTCCCCGTACCGCGTGGGGGAGGAGCAGTCGGTCTCCCTCGCACTGCGGGAGGCCGTCGACCTGGCCTCGGGCGACACCCTCCAGGTGCGCGACGACGGCGCGTTCGCGGTTCAGCGCGCCAACGCGAAGTGCACGCCCGCGGGCGGCACCACGGCGACTTATGCGGCCGGGCGGGAGGCGCCCTGGAGCGACACGTGCACGGTCCAGGTGCGGCTGACCGGGCAGAGCACCTGGACGGCGCTGCCGGTGCCCATCGCGATCCAGCCGAAGAGCCCGCAGGCGCAGCTGAATTCGGTCAGCCGGACGGTCGCCCCCGGCGCCACGCAGACCATCGACCTCTACGCGGACCTGACGAGCTGGGAGGGCGGACGCGTTGGCGACCAGTCGGCCCTCGACTACTCGGTCGTCTACTCGGGCACCAACTTCACGGTGACCCAGTCGGGCCGCACCCTCACCGCGACGGCGCGCGCCGACGCCCACCCCGGCGCGCGGGAGACCGCCACCGTCAAGGTCAGCTCCTTCGGCGGGCTCACGGCGGGCGTCACCCTCGTCGTCGGGGCCGCCCCGCCGGACGCCCCGCGCGCCGCGACCTTCACGCAGGCCTGCTCGGTCGGCAGCGGCCCCTCGTGCACCGTCACCGTGATCGGCGTTCCGGGCGAATACGACCCCTTCGCCGGAAAGCAGGGCTCCGGCCTCAAGCTCGTCGGCATCGGCCAGACCAACTGCGCCGTCGCGGCGATCTCCGCCTCGGGCAACACCGCGGTCACCGCGACCTGGCCCGGCGGCCCCAAGCCCGCCGGCGGCAGCTGCATGGTGCCCTACACCGTCGCGGACGCCCAGGGCCGCACGGGCGGCGGAACCCTCACCCTCGACGTCCAGGGCTATCCGGCCCAGCCCAGCTCGCTGACGACGACGGGCTTCACGGGCTCGAGCGTGACCCTCCTGGTCACCCTCGGCGAGGCCGCGCTCGCGCACCCCGGACTCCGCGGAATCGCGATCTACGAGAACGGCGCAGCCGTCCCCTCCTCCTGCTCGGCGGGAGCGGCCGGCACGTACACCTGCACCGTCGGCGGCCTCGTGAACGGTCAGCGCCACACCTTCTCGGCCCGCGCCGTGAACTCCGTGGGCGAGTCGCTCGACACGACGCCCGTCGTGACGTGGGCCTACCAGCCTCCCGTCATCAGCGGCGGCAGCGGATCCACCTCCTACGACCCGGCCCGCACCAACGCCAGCCAGGGCGTGCTCAACCTGTCCATCCAGTCCAGCGACGACACGAGCGGGTTCCAGATCAGTGTGGACGGCACCGTCGTGCAGCAGATCCCGCGCTCGGGTGCGACGACGACCTGGACGGGGACGGCGGCGCCCGGGACGCGGAACGTGTCCGTCGTGCCGATCAGCCAGTTCCAGCCGCCGCTCGGGGCGGGCAACTCGGGGTCCGCGTGGACGCAGGCGGTCACGGTGTCGGGCGCGCCGATCGTGACGTCGAACGGCGGGCTGAGCGCGTCGTCGAACACGGAGGTCCACTTCGAGGGCGTCGGCGTCGACGGGAACCACAGCGCCAAAGGCGTGTCCATCCTGTACGCCGTCTGGAAGGAAGGCGGCAGGGCCCCCTCCTGCTCGATGGACCGCGACGGCAACCCGGTGATGCCCGGTGGCCAGACCTCGACGAGCTTCCCGGCGGAGGAGTACAACCACTACTTCGGCATGGCCTGCGCCGCGAACGGGTTCGGGGCCGTGGCGACGGCGACGGTGGACACGTACACCTGGGTGACGCCTCCCGTCGGAGACGCCGCCACCTACACCGTCGGCACCAACCCGTCCAAGACGTCCAAATCGGGTGGCTTCACCTCCGGGTACGAGTTCCTCGACGTGACGGCGCCCAAGGTGAAATCGCAGAACCTCTCGACGGTGTACTACCGGATCAGCGGGAATCTGACGCAGAACTTCGCGCTCTCGCCGGACAGCGATCCCGGTCAGATCACCTACAGTTACTGCTTCCTGGGAATGACCTCGTCGTGCGGCAACGGTTCCCCGGTCACCCCGACCACCATCCCCACCACGGTGACGATGGACGTCCCGACCGACTGCACCGCCACTCCGTCGAAGAACGACATCGTGTTCTCGGACGCCGTGAAGTCCGCCGGGGCCTACACCGTCGAGGTCTCCACCGACGCGACGACGCTGACGGTGACCTACAAGGTGACGTTCACCGGCGCCTATCAGGCGCTCGGCGAACGAACCCTCACCCGCTGCGGCGTCGCCGCCCCGACGAACCCCGACCCCGGGACGGGAACCGGACCCGGGACGGGCGCCGGCACGGGAGGCACGCCTTGACACCCACACGACCGCGCCAGACGACCGAGGAAGACGCATGACCATCACCCCCGAACAGACCTCCTGGTTCCAGGCGACGTTCGCCCAGCTCGTGGACAACGTCGAGCAGGCCGTGCTCGGCAAGCGGCACATCGTCGAGCTGGTGTTCGCGACGCTGCTGAGCGAGGGCCATGTGCTGCTGGAGGACGTCCCCGGCACCGGCAAGACCGCTCTGGCGCGGGCGCTCGGGCAGACCATCCGGGGCACGTCGACGCGCATCCAGTTCACCCCCGACCTGCTTCCGGGCGACGTCACCGGCATCACGGTCTACGACCAGAAGCGCGGCGAGTTCGAGTTCCACACCGGCCCGATCTTCGCCAACGTCGTGCTGGCCGACGAGATCAACCGGGCGAGCCCGAAGACGCAGTCCGCGCTCCTCGAGGTGATGGAGGAGGGCAAGGTCACCGTGGACGGCGTGACCCGCCCCGTCGGGGTGCCGTTCGTCGTCATCGCGACCCAGAACCCGGTGGAGCAGGCGGGCACCTACCGCCTCCCCGAGGCGCAGCTCGACCGCTTCATGATCCGGGCCTCCATCGGCTACCCGGACGACGCGTCGACGCTCCGCATCCTCCAGGGCGCGATGCACCCGCGCCGCGAGGTGCCGGCGATCGTGGACGCGCAGATGATCACGACCATGTCGGATCTCGTCGGCGGCGTCTACAGCAGCCCGCTCGTGCTCGACTACATCCTGCGGCTGATCTCGGCCACGCGCCGCGCGAGCGAGGTGAAGCTCGGCGTCAGCGTGCGCGGCGGGCTCGCGCTCGCACGTCTGGCGGCGACCTGGGCGGTGGCACACGGCCGCAGCTTCGTGACGCCCGACGACGTGCGCGACCTCGCCCTCCCCGTGCTGGCGCACCGGCTCGTGCTCAACCCCGACGCCGAGTTCGACGGGGTGACGCCGGACGCCGTCATCGGGCAGATCCTGCTGGACGTCGAGGCCCCCGTGGAGAACGGAGCGGCCTGAGGCGGATGGCAGAGTACGACGACACCTCCTCGCGGCTGACGCGCACCGTCACCGCCACGGGCACGCGCACGCGCGCGTCCACGGTGACCAGCGTCACGAGGAGCAGCACCGGCATCGTCGAGGACGGCGTCTTCTGGGGCCGTGCGGCCGCGGCGGCCGTCGGCTCGGCGTTGCGCGGCGCCTTGCGCTGGCTGGCGGAGACCGTCACCGCGCCGGGCTGGCTCGTCGTCTGCGTGCTCGTCGCGGGCGCTCTCGCCGGGTGGATCGCCGGCTGGAGCCTCGGCTGGGTCGTCGCCGTCGCCGCCGCGACCCTGCTGGTCGTCTGCATCCCGTTCCTCCTCGGCTCCCACGACTACCGCGTTCAGCTCGCCCTCGACCGCGAGCGCGTCGTCGCCGGAGACGATGTGACCGGCCGCCTCGTCGTGCGGAACGCCGGAGCGCGGCCGTCGCTGCCCGGCCGGGTCGATGTGCCGATCGGCACGGGCCTCGCCGAGGCGTACGTCCCGCTGCTCGCGGCGGGCGCCGAGCACACCGAGCAGCTCTCGATCGCGGCCGCCCGGCGCGGCGTGATCGACGTCGGTCCCGTCTCCGTCTCCCGTGGCGACCCCGTCGGGCTGCTGCGACGGGAGGCGCTCTGGCCGGAGATCCACACGCTCCACGTGCATCCCGTCACGGCGATCATCCCCGGCACGAGCGCAGGCCTCATCCGCGACCTGGAGGGGCTCCCGACCAACACGATCGTGGACGCCGACCTGGCCTTCCACGCCATCCGCGATTACGTGCCGGGCGACTCCCGCCGGCACGTGCACTGGAAGTCGACCGCGAAGACGGGCCGGCTCATGGTGCGGCAGTACGAGGAGGCCCGGCACTCGCGCATCGCGGTCACGATCGGCATCACCGCCGAGGAGGAGTACGAGTCGGACGACGAGTTCGAGCTCGCCGTCAGCGTGGCCGCCTCGCTCAGCCTGCAGGCGGTGCGCGACGGGCGCGACCTCGTCGTCACGACGAGCGCCGAGCGGCCCGAACTGGTGCGCGGCGAGGTCGTGACGATCCGCACCCTGCCCACCCGCTCGGCGGCGACGATGCTCGACGGGTTCTCGGAGATCGAGTTGGCCGAGCGGGCCAGCCGGTTGGAGGACGTCGCCAAGCTGACCGCGCAGTCCCACCCGGACCTCTCCGTTGTGTTCCTCGTCACGGGCGCGCACACGCCGCTCGCCCGTCTGCGGGCGGCCTCCGTCTCGTTCGGCCCCGACACCCAGTGCGTGGCGGTGCGCTGCGACCTGGGCGCCGACCCCGCGTTCCGCCGGCTCGGTCCGCTGCGCGTCCTCACCGTCGGCGTGCTCGACGACCTCGGCAAGCTGATCACCCGCGGTGCCCTGCAGTGAGCGCGCCCGCCGCCTCGGACGGTGCCCGGTCAGCCGCTCGTCGCGCGCGTCGTCAGCGCGCCGCGGTGCTCCGGCTCGATCTGCCGCAGACCCTCCTCGCCTCCGCCTACGTGCTGATCGGGCTCGCCCTCGCGTGCGCGCTCGCCTGGCCGCTGTACGAGAACGTGCGCCTCATCGCGGTCGCGGGCTTCGCGGGCGTCGTGGGCGTCGGCACCGCGATCGTCGCCCGGATGCGGCGCTGGCCGGCCTGGCTCCACGCTCTGGTCGTGGCGGGCGCCTACCTCGTCGGGGTGGTGCCCCTCGCGATCCCGTCCGCGCTCGTGTCGCCGCTCGGGGTGCTGCGCGGGCTGCTCGACGGGCTCACGGGAGTCGTCCTCGGCTGGAAGCAGCTCCTCACCCTGGACCTCCCGGTCGGCGAGTATCAGGCGGTGCTCGTCCCCGCGTACGCCCTCTTCGTGATCGGGACGGCCGTCGCGGCCGCCCTCGCGCTCTCCCCGGGCCGCCGCGCGGCGATCGCCGTGCCCGTCGTGCTCGCGATGGGCGTGTTCGGGATCGCCTTCGGGCCGACGGACCCGGGTGCGCCGCTCGTCGTCGCCGGCGTGCGCATCGACGCTCCGCGGGAGGTGCTGCTCGGCCTCCTGCTCATCGCCGCCTCCCTGGCG